>QIAK01000587.1 GCA_003225515.1 Acidobacteriota bacterium
CGCGCTGGCGACTCAAGACGCCGATCCCGACCCGCGTTGCCGCAATGATGGTTTCTCCGGCCACTCCTGACGGTGCGCCCAAAATTATCTTTGCCGCGCTCGACGCTTCGATTGCTGCCGAACTCGAGCCGCGCTTCGCTGAGGCAGGCTGCGCTGTGGTCTCGAACTCCAGCGCCCTCCGCATGCAGGAGGACGTTCCTCTGGTGATTCCCGAGGTCAATGGCGAACACATCAAATTGATCGACCAGCAGGCGTGGCGTAAGAAATCCGGCGGATACGTAGTCACCAATCCCAACTGCTCGGCAATCGGCCTGGTGCTCGCGCTCGCGCCTCTGCATCGGGAGTTTGGCCTTGAGAGTGTTATGGCAGTCACGATGCAAGCCGTCAGCGGAGCGGGATACCCCGGCGTGGCTTCGCTCGATATCTTAGGCAACGTGATTCCCTACATCCGCAATGAAGAAGAAAAAATGGAGGAGGAAACCAGGAAACTTCTGGGTCAACTGAACGGCTCCAAAGTTATTCCGGGAGCGTTCGCGATGAGCGCGCAGTGCAACCGCGTTGCGGTGGAAGATGGACACACAGAGTCCATCTGAAATCATCGCTGCGTGGAACAGCTATCGCGCCGAGCCCCAGGAATTGAAATTGCCCAGCGCTCCCGATCGGCCTATCGTTTATCTCGAAGCCGCCGACCGTCCGCAGCCGCGCTTCGACGTTGACATGGGCGCCGGAATGACCACTGCCGTCGGACGGCTCCGTCCTTGCGGCGTGCTCGATTGGAAATTTACCGTACTCTCGCACAACACGATCCGCGGAGCCGCCGGAGCTGCCGTCCTGAACGCTGAACTCTTAAAAGCCAAGGGATACCTCGGATGATGTCCAGGGCACGCAGGGTTAGAGGCGGTGTGGAGCGGGCACTCCTGCCTGCTTGCCGGCAGCGCCCAAAACTATCGGGCACGACTGGCCGCTCCAACTCAACGGACACTCGGAAGCTACGCCAATGATCGTCATGAAGTTCGGCGGGACTTCCGTGGAAGACGCCAAAGCCATTGACCGTGTCGCCTCCATTGTTGAAGGACGGCTGCCGCAAAGGCCCGTGGTCGTGGTTAGCGCCATGGCCAAAGTCACCGACACGCTGCTGACCATGGCTCGCGCCGCCGGAGAAGGCGAGCGCAAGACCGCGTTAAAACTCTGCCGTTCGCTGCAAGAGCGCCACTACAATACCGCCAGCGAACTGCTCGGCACTGCGCGCTTCACCGAATTCCATTCCGACCTGGGCTCTGACTTCGAAGCGCTCGACGAATTGTTGCGCGGCATTTCCGCCGTGGGAGAAATCACCCCCCGCACCACCGATCACGTGGCTGCGTTCGGCGAAATGCTTTCCAGCAAGATTGTCGCCGCCGCATTCGCCGCACGCGGCCTCAATGGAGTCCACGTCGACTCCCGCGATGTTCTGGTCACCGATAACTCTTACATGCAGGCGGTCCCGCAATACGAGGAAACCAATGCCCGGCTGCAGGCGAAGGTTCAGCCGCTGCTGCTCGCCGCGCAAGTGCCGGTGATGGGTGGCTTCATCGGAGCGAATCGTGCCGGCATCACCACGACCATAGGCCGCGGTGGATCGGATTTTTCCGCCGCCATCATCGGCGCCGGATTGGGCGCGGAGCGCATCGAGATCTGGACGGATGTCGACGGCATCCTTACCACCGATCCCAGAATCTGTCCGCAGGCGCGCCGCATTAAAGTTATCGGGTTCGATGAAGCCGCTGAGCTCGCGTATTTTGGCGCGAAAGTTCTGCACCCCGCGACCGTGCTGCCCGCCATTCAAAAAAATATTCCCGTGTATGTATTGAACTCGCGCAACCCATCCTGCGAAGGCACGCGCATCACCACGCGCGCGCCGCAGGGTAAGAATATCTTCAAAGCCATTGCGGCCAAGAAACGTATCACCATCGTCGATGTGGCCGCTCCTCGCATGCTGCTGGCCCACGGGTTTCTGCGCTCGATCTTCGAAGCTTTCGATCGCCACAAAGTTGCCGTCGACGTAGTCTCAACCTCGGAAGTGAGCGTTTCGCTGACCGTAGACTCCAATCAGGCAATTCCCGCCCTAGCCGCCGATCTCGCCAAATTGGCCGACGTAAAATACGAAGGCCGCAAAGCCATCGTCTGCCTCGTAGGCGAGAATCTGCGCGAGACGCCGGGCATCGCGGCCCTGGTATTCCGTGAACTCGCGGACAAAAAGATTCGCATGATCTCGCAAGGCGCATCGGAAATCAACTTGACCTTCGTAATTGAAGAAGATGAGGTCCCCGATGTGATCCAGCGGCTGCACAAAACATTTTTTTCGGAGTTGGACCCGGAAGTTTTTGCGTAAGAAAGAGAGCAGCTTTTGACCGCAAAGAGCACTAAGAAAAGAACAACGTTAAGCTCGCGAAGAAGCTCTCAAGATCTTCTCAGCGTTCTCTGCGGCCTTTCTCAGCGATCTCGGCGGTTAAGAGCTTTTCCATTCGCATGAAGTTACTGATTTTAGGTCGCGGCAAAACCGGATCGCTGGTGGCCGAAGTCGCCACGGAGCGCCGGCACCACGTCCGCGCAGTGGGCGCGAAAGAGAATGCCGGCTGTAACGCGCTTACCAAAGAGAGTCTCCACGACATCGATGCCGTGATCGACTTCACTGCTCCACATTGCGTCCTCGCCAACATTGAGGCCTGCGTGAAATCCGGCAAGAACATGGTCGTTGGTACAACGGGTTGGCATAACGAAGTCGAGCGCGTCCGCAGCCTGGTCGAGCAGTACGGTACCGGGTTCGTTTACGCCGCGAACTTCTCGGTGGGAGTGAATCTCTTCTTTGACGTTGCCCGTGCCGCCGCCGCCGCCCTGCGCCACAATTATTCCGGACAGATTTTTGAGCGCCATCACGTCAACAAGAAAGACGCGCCCTCCGGTACTGCGATCGCAATCCAGCATGTGATCCGCGAAGCCAGCGGCCGCCCCGAAGATCTCGAGATTATTTCATTCCGCGAGGGCGAGGTCGTTGGACTGCACGAAATCGTGCTCGAGTCGTCCGCGGATCGCATTTACCTGTGCCACGACGCCAAGTC
>QIAK01000015.1:0-2317 GCA_003225515.1 Acidobacteriota bacterium
CCTCGGTGTCCTGCGCCAGTTTATGTTCCAGCGCGGAGTACGGCGAGTGCGCGTCGCCTTCGACTACATCAAGGCCACGCGAGCCAATGGAACCAAGCAAATCGTCTTCGTCCTGAGGTGACTGCGCGTCTTGCGGCAGATCGTTTACTTCTTCTTCCACAACTTCTGTTTTTCGGCTCATTAGTATTGGTCGGTTCTTAGCGCGCTCTTTTTCCAGCGGAATGCCCTCATTGCGGCTTCTGTATGGAGAGTTGGGAACTTGGCTATTCGAACAGTGGCAAGTTCAACAGAAAGCGTGGAATGAAGCGCTACCTTGAAGATAGCACAGCTGCGGCAGCATTCCTATTCTCGAAAAAACGGTGGTGGTTCAGCTGGGCTTGGTCATACTGCCGGATATTGGGTCATCCTGAACGGAGCCGCTTTTCAGGCGGAGCGAAGGATCTCCTGACGATTGCCGACCTTCGCTGCGGGATTGCTCACCGGCTGATTCAGAGAGATTACTGGTCGGGGCGCGCGGATTTGAACCGCGGACCCCCTGCGCCCAAGGCAGGTGCGCTACCAGGCTGCGCTACGCCCCGACATTTCAACAACTTAGGTCGAATTCGACCTATTCTCTAAGTCTAAGTCAGCAGGACCATTCCTGCAAGGCGGGAGTCGATCTCAATGAAATGAAAAGAGCTCGCAGAGGGCACTACTGGCAGGGAATCAGCTTCCACATCATTTGGAAATCGCGCAATCATTCAGGTTCTACATTGACCACTGCGCATTGCTGGGATACTATTCGCGCCGAGCTTGGGGCAGCTCGTTTTTCCTATCTCCCAACTGTTTCCCGAGCTTATCAGCACTCAATTCTTCTCGGCCGAACTCGAGGAATTTTAGAAATTTTCCGATTCGTTCCATCTGGGGTGGTTCCGCATTGCGAAATTCCCATCCCAAGAAAGAAGAGTTTCTATGCAGAAAACTATCTGGGGAATATTGCTTTTGGTTCTGTCGGCAGGTTCTCTGGTCGTTGCGCAAACACCAGCGCAATCCATTCCAACCGTGGATTGCACCAAGGGCCAGTCGATCAATCAGACATTATCAACATTGGACAAGCAGGCCTCCAACACGGTTTTGGTGAACGGAACGTGCACCGAATACGTGCAGGTCACCGGTTTTGAGAACCTCACGCTGAAGGGCCTTCCCGGCGCGAAGCTCGCGCAACCGGCAACAGTACCTGGAAGCCTGTTGGTTACGCTGCTGATGATTGAGGCTTCGCGGAGCGTCACAGTTCAAGGACTCACGCTCCAGGCGGATAACACGATACCAGCAATCGGGATCGGCCACGGCAGCACCGACATCCGTTTGCGCAATTTGACCGTCGATGGTGGCAGCGAGGGAATCATCATCTTCGAGCACAGCCAGGTCTCAATCGCGTATGTCAATGGAAAGAACTCCGGCTACACTCCGCTGGGCATCTACGACGCTTCCGATGTGCACGTCGAGCATTGCTTGTTTGATAACCCGACCGGCGCGTCGTGGCACGCGGGCATCGATATGGGTGGCGGTTCCCATATCACTATTTACGCAACCACTCTTCGTAATATGCAGGTGGGAATCAGCGCGAACTGGGGTTCAATTATTGATATCGAAGCCTTTAACACTTATTACGCGTTGACTGGACCGACTGATGTGACTATCGATAGTCCCGCAGGAACAAACTATAACGGTGTGAACGCGAACGACGGCGCGTTGCTCAATTTAGGAAGCGCCAAGCTTGTCATCAACAAGGCGGGTCAAACTTGGGGCGGCACGACCGGTGGAGTACTCGTTTCCAACGGTTCAACTCTGAATGCACCGGGCGGGAACCTTACTATCACTGGCAGTTACGGCCAGGGAATCACCGCTCTGAATAATTCTCACGCGATCGTGGGAACGGTCACAGTGAGCGGGAACAGTCACGGTGGCCTGGTAGCCGTCAACCTCTCCAGCATTGATGTAACCGTCGGCAGTGGACTTTCCAGCATCGGCGGCAATAGTGTCGACCTTTTCTGCGATACACAATCAATTATCACCGGCAGTGTGAATATTGCCGGCGCGCCCACGGCGCAGTGTACCAATCTGCTTGCGACAGAGACACTGGCATTGCCATGAAAAGGCTCAGCTAGTAGAGAAGGCGGACGTCAGACCTCGGACCACGAACATCAGACTTCAGACTCCCAACTTCGACGGTGCGAGCTTGGACAGATTTTGCCGAGGTCTGTGGCCCAAGGTCTGAGGTCCGACGTCCAAGGTCCAAGGTCAGATTCCGCGTCCGGCTCACAACCGTTTTGCAATT
>QIAK01000015.1:2324-10734 GCA_003225515.1 Acidobacteriota bacterium
CGTTTTGCAATTCCTCGATTGGTTCCTCAGGCCGAAGACTGCCTGCCGCTGTATAATTTTCGTCGAGTATGCAGAAACCGCGTTACGCGTTGGTGGCGTATCTTCGTAATCCAGCAGGAGAGTTCGTCGAGAACCTTCGCCGCGAACTCCACCCCGATCTTCCAGAAATCGCCGCTCATCTGACCATCTTGCCGCCGCGTCCTCTGCAATGTTCCGAAATTTCAGCCCTGCAACTGCTGGAGCGCATCTGCGGAAATCAGGAGCCCTTCGAGGTCACGTTGGGCGAGGTCGAGACATTCATTCCCATCACTCCCACCGTCTATATTCGTGTCGACGCTGCCGCTTCCCGCATGAGCCAACTGCATAACCAGTTGAACACCGAAGCCCTCATGTTCAAGGAAGAGTGGCCCTACATTCCGCATCTCACCATCGCGAAAATGACCGCTGAAAAGCCCGCCCAATCTGCCTTTGAAATGGCGCGCACACGCTGGTCCCACTTCGCGGGAAGTCGTCGTATCCTGCTGGAAAGGCTCACTTTCGTACGGGAAGACGTCCGGGAGGCTGCCCCCAGTTGTTGGGTCGATCTCGCGCCCGTGCTCCTCGGCCGCACATTGGTGTCCCGGTAGGTTTCTCGATAGAGTTTAGTGGCAGCCTGCCGTAATCGCGGCCTGTGTTACTGCCCGCAGTTACTCTGGACATGCCTGCATGGGCCCAGGTACATCTCCTCCCGTGCATTGAAAACTCACGTCCGGCCCTGTAGATAAAGAGTAGGCAAGTATCCGGACGTTCCGCTAAAAGCCAATTCCGACGCGGGTTCCGGTCAACGGAGAGCACATGCAGATCGGAGTTTACGGTTCGGGCTACCTGGGAACAGTGATTTCGGCCTGTCTCGCGGATTTTGGCACTCCCGTTTCCTGCTGCCACCCCGACCGCACACGCATGGTTGAGATGGCTCAGGGGAATATCCCATTCTTCGAAAAGAATCTGAAAGAGATCATCCGTCGCAATGTGCGCGCGGGCCGTCTCGCTTATTCCACCGATATCGAATCCTTTGCCCGCAAAACTCCAGTCATTTTCATGGCCGAAGACAAACCGGATAGCCTGAACGACATTGCCATGCGGATTGCGCGGCTCGCCCCCAAGCCCCCCATCCTGACGATTGTCACTCCGGCTCCAGTCGGTACCGCGAACGCTTTGGAAAAAAGCATTAAAGACGCCGGACTGCAGGCAACGGTTGTATCCCAGCCCATGTTTTTTACCGATGGCTGTGCTGTCGAGGATTTCAACTGGCCCGACCGCCTGATTTTGGGTTCGACCTCAATCGAAGCAGTCCAGATGCTCAAGCAGATTTTTCACCCCCTCGTGATGCGCGGTGTACCGGTGATTGTTACGAATCAATCGACGGCGGAGCTGGTGCGCGAAGCCGCCACCGCATTTGTGGCCACGAAAATTTCGTTCATCAACGAGGTCGCCGCACTCTGTGAACGCGTCAACGCTGACGCTGTTAACCTGGCGCTCGCGCTGGGCCTCGACAAAAAAATTGCTCCGCGCTGCTTGCAGCCTGGGGCCGGTATGGGCGGGGTATTCGCCGAGTCCGACATGGATGCTCTCGCGCAGTTGGCTGAGGCGCATGGAGTTCCGCTGAAAGTGCTTAGCGCCGCCCGCGATGTGAACCACTATCTTGCCGATCGCCTCGTGGAAAAGATTTCGCACGCTCTGAATTCCGTCGAGAACAAGGAAGTAGGCATTCTCGGCCTGGCGTTTAAGCCCAACACAAATTCGGTGGCGGGATCCTCATCGGTCCGCCTGGCCGAAACGCTGGTTTCAAAAGGCGCTCACGTCCGCGCCTACGATCCGGTTGCGATTCCCGAAGCGAAGTCGAAACTCAATGGATCGGTCCGCTATTGCGAGTCCGCCTACGCCGCGGCAGAAGGTTCCGACGCGTTGGTGGTCGGCACCGGATGGCCCGAGTTCCGCGCCCTTGACTTCGACCGGATCAAGCACCTGCTGAAAAAGCCTCTAATCGTCGACACCAAGAACCTTCTGGACTCCACCCGCCTCCGCGCCTTGGGATTCGAGTACGTAGGCATAGGCCGTGGATGAGTAGGGTCGACCTTTTACCTCTGTTCCGCCTCTGACGCTGTTCAACCGCAATTGCTATAATCAATCTGAGTGGTGGGAATAGCTCAACTGGCAGAGCACCGGACTGTGGCTCCGACGGTTGCGGGTTCGATTCCCGTTTCCCACCCCAATTTTTCGCGCTTATCTCGCTCCGGAAAACACAAGTGTGTGGGACAGCCGCCCGCGGCGTCCGATCGAGCCAAGCTCGACAATTCAACAGAACGGCCCCGTAGCTCAACTGGATAGAGCATCTGCCTTCGGAGCAGAGGGTTGGGGGTTCGACTCCCTCCGGGGTCACCACAGTTTTTAATAGCTCGCAAGTGTAATGCTGCGCAAGACTCAGAGGATTTACTTCTCGTGAAAAAAATCTGGGATTCCTGTCACAAATTTCCGGAAGCAAGCACCTTGATAGAAGCGCGACTCTGCGATTGAGCGTAGGATGCGGTTCGTAGTTCGTCATATTTCTTTTTTGGAAGGAGCAACACGTGTCAACCGAAGCAAAGTGCCCGTTTATCCATACTGCAGCTGGAGCCCCAACGAATGCGGACTGGTGGCCGAATCAGCTAAACCTGATGATCCTGCACCAGCACTCCTCCCTGTCCGATCCCATGGGTAAGGAGTTCAATTATGCGGAAGAGTTCAAGAGCCTCGACCTGGACGCCGTAATCAAGGACCTGAATGCCTTGATGACAGACTCGCAGGAGTGGTGGCCGGCTGACTTCGGCCACTATGGGCCACTTTTCATTCGTATGGCATGGCATAGCGCCGGTACCTACCGCATCGGCGATGGTCGTGGCGGTGCGGGAGCCGGTCAGCAGCGCTTCGCGCCGCTTAACAGCTGGCCCGACAACGTTAACCTCGACAAGGCGCGCCGGCTGCTGTGGCCCATCAAACAGAAGTATGGGCGGAAAATTTCCTGGGCCGATCTCATGATTCTCGCCGGCAACGTCGCTCTTGAGTCGATGGGCTTCAAAACGTTCGGTTTCGGCGGCGGACGCGAGGACGTTTGGGAGCCCGAAGCGGACATCTTCTGGGGACCTGAAGGCAAGTGGCTCGCAGATGAGCGCTACACCGGTGAACGTGATCTTCAGAGTCCGCTGGCTGCTGTGCAGATGGGTCTGATCTACGTGAATCCGGAAGGGCCGAATGGAAAGCCCGATCCGATCGCCGCAGCACGGGATATCAGAGAAACTTTTGCCCGCATGGCAATGAATGATGAAGAGACCGTTGCACTCATTGCCGGCGGTCACACCTTCGGCAAAACCCATGGTGCCGGCGATGCGAAGCTGGTGGGCGCAGAGCCCGAAGCGGCCAGCATCGAACAGCAGGGCCTGGGCTGGAAGAGCACGTTTGGAACCGGCATAGCCGGCGATGCGATCGGCAGCGGCCTGGAAGTGATTTGGACCACCACGCCCACGAAATGGAGTAATAACTTCTTCACCCACCTGTTCAGCTACGAATGGGAACTGACCAAGAGTCCGGCCGGCGCGCATCAGTGGACGCCTAAGAATGGGGGAGGCAAAGGCACGGTGCCCGACGCGCACGATCCCTCAAAGAAGCATTCGCCATCCATGCTGACCACGGACCTCGCCTTGCGGTTCGACCCTGCTTACGAAAAGATTTCACGGCGCTTCCACGAGCATCCCGATCAGTTCGCAGACGCGTTTGCCCGCGCCTGGTTTAAGCTGACCCACCGCGACATGGGGCCGATCTCGCGATATCTTGGGCCGCTCGTTCCCAAGGAGACGCTGGTCTGGCAAGATCCTGTTCCCCCGGTGGACCATAAATTGATCGCGGAAAAAGATATTGCGGCTCTGAAAGCAAAGATCCTCAAATCTGGACTGTCTATCTCCCAATTGGTTACGACTGCCTGGGCATCGGCGGCATCGTTCCGTGGCTCCGACAAGCGAGGTGGAGCGAACGGGGCGCGCATTCGCCTTGAACCCCAAAAGGATTGGGAAGTGAACCAGCCGGCGGAGCTGAGTAAGGTTCTGCAGAAGCTGGAGACGATCAGGAAAGAGTTCAACAGTGCACAGTCTAACGGCAATAAGGGCAAGATGGTCTCGCTGGCCGACCTGATCGTTCTAGGCGGCTGTGCAGCCGTCGAGGAAGCTGCGAAAAAGGCCGGGCACGATGTTAAGATGCCCTTCTCGCCGGGACGAACGGATGCCTCGCAGGAGCAGACCGACGTGCACTCCTTCACCTTCATGGAGCCGACCGCCGACGGCTTCCGCAACTATCTCCGCAGCGGGCAGCAGCTGTCGGCTGAGGAGTTGCTGCTGGATCGAGCCCAGTTGCTCACTCTCACAGCCCCCGAAATGACGGCTCTCATCGGCGGCATGCGCGCCCTGAATGCCAACTTCGGACAGGCAAAACACGGCGTCCTCACCCATCGGCCGGAAACGCTGACGAATGATTTCTTCGTCAACTTGCTCGATATGAGTACGAAGTGGCAGCCGTCTTCTACATCGGAAGGAGTGTTTGAGGGGCGGGATCGGGCAACGGACAAAATCAAGTGGACCGGTACGCGCGTCGATCTTCTCTTCGGTTCGAACTCCCAGCTCCGAGCACTCGCCGAGGTCTACGCGTGTGACGACTCCAAGGAGGCGTTTGTGAAGGACTTCGCGGCCGCATGGAATAAAGTGATGAATCTTGATCGGTACGATCTGGCCTGAGTTCGGCGTAAAAGGGCGTTCCTTCTCGGTAGAGTTCTAGGTAACAGAACCTACGGAAAAAGGGGCGCCCTTTTTATAATTCGTCGCACTCTGGCAAGCCGGAGCCTCGAAAGGTTGTGGCGCGGCTTTTCCCGCTGCGATAGAATTCTGCCTCACATATTTCACCCGGTGAAACGCGTCTTCCACTTCCGCGCATCTTCCTCTCAACTCGGCCCGCTCGAGGAGCGGCTTCTCGAAGCTCTGTGGGAACGGGGACATGCCACGGTTCGCGATCTGGTGGACGGCGCCTGCCGCGACTTGGCCTACACGACGGTGATGACTACACTCGACCGTCTCTTCAAGAAGAATTTGCTCTTGCGCGAGGTGGAAGGCCGTGCCTTTCGTTACTCCCCGCGACTTTCCCGCGAGGAGTTGCACCGTGAAGTTGCGGCTCATGCTTTCCGCCAACTGCTGGATGCGAGTCCGGCTTCGTCCTTGCCGCTCTCCTCTCTCGTGGAAATCCTGACCGAGCGCGACACGCAGTTGCTCGATGATCTTCGTCAGGTGGTAGAGGCTAAGCGCCGTGAGTTGCGCAATGCCGACGCTCGCAAGCAATCCAGATCCAACGAATCCGCGTCCAAGGACAAAGCTTGATGCCGGGGATCATGTTTGCCGCACGCGGCCTCGTCGTTTCTTTTTCGGTATTCGTGATCGTTTATTGCTTCCTCTCGTTGGCCGTGTTGCTGGCTTGGCGCAATATCTCAGTACACATCGGGCAGCGGCCGGTTCGCCGCATCGCCGATCTGCTTTTCACCGTACGGATGTTCCCTCTTATGGCGGCAGCCGCGATCACGACTGCGTTTACGGTTCCATCTTTTCTACTGTTGGAACCGCGCGCAACCGACGAGCCTCTGATCGGAATGCCTCTTGCGCTCGGCATGTGCGGCGTCTTGCTTTGTATTTTTGGAATTGTGAATGCCGCGGTGGCCGTTCGCAGAGCCTCTCGCACGGTTTCGAATTGGACGAGCAAAGCACAGTCGATCGCCTCTTGCGAACCGGTACCGATCCTGCGAATCTCGCCAGCCGTCCCAGCCATGACAACGGCAGGCATTGTTCATCCGAAAATTCTTTTGTCAGGCACTGCTGAAGCCATGCTGACGGGCAATGAATTACGGACGGCCCTGAATCATGAGTTAGAGCACGTGCGCAGGCGCGATAACCTCAAAAAACTTTTCCTGCGCGCCGTCGCTTTCCCAGGAATGGCTGCTCTCGACGCAGCATGGCTCGAAGCTACGGAGATGGCCTCAGATGATGCGGCCGTCTCAAGCGCTTCTGACGCCCTCGATTTAGCCGCTGCTCTGATCAAACTTTCCCGGCTAGGAACAGTCAATCCCAGCGCGGATTTAACCGCGGCTCTCGTGCACAGCTCCGCTTCTTTCATGAACGCCCGCGTCGAACGTCTGATTGCGTGGAGTGCCGACCGGCTCGCGCCCGCTCGCAGATTCTCTCCCTGGTATGGGCTGGCCGCAGCCCTGGCCACAGTTGCCGTGTTCGCAGTCACCTACAGCCAGTTGCTGGCCGAAGTCCATACCGCAACCGAGTGGTTAGTGCGCTAAGAAATCGCTGCCAGAGAATTTAGAAATTCACTCTCACGCCTAACTGCGCGGCAAATGGAATCCCTACGGTAGTCCCCGGACCAAAGAAATCTCCCAAGCCCCCGGCGGGAACTTCGAGTTGCCGAAAGCTGGTCACAGGCTGCAGTTGGCTGCAAGTCGGAAAGTCCACGCAAATGTTGGTCGCATTTCCCGAGGCAATATCGCTCTCCGGAACAGGCAACGCCGCAATGGTTCCCACGAAATTGTTTCCAGGATTATTGCGATTAAACACGTTGAAGAACTCGGCGAAGGGGCGAACCTCCCAGCGCTCTCCGATCTTGAACGGCCGCGTGAACCGGAGATCCATCTGCACATAGGGAGTGCCGCGGAAAGCATCGAGCCCGGTGAGGGCACCGTTGACCGAAATGCGTTGGCTACCATCCGCTGTCGTGATGGTGAAGGGCCGCGCCGACTCCGCCTGTGTCATCGTCGTCAGTTCAATTCCGCCGGGAATGTAAACCGTACCTGCCAGGACGAATCGGTTCCGAACGTCTTCGCCCGACGGCCCATAGTCGCCGCGAGCGAACGGGTTCAGCGGATCGCAAACTCCGTTCACATAATCAAACAGCTCGCCCAGCACGCAGCCCCAGGTCTCGGCCTTCGAGAGTGTGTAATTGGCGACCAGGTTGAAACGTTTCGCCACATTGCCCTGCAGATGCAACATCAGCGCGTTGTAGCTCGAGCGGTTGTCGCTGCGGAAGACTGTGGCCGGAAACGGATACGCCCGGTAAGAATGAGTGCCTTGTTCATGGGTGTAGTCCGCACTGGCAGCCCAGTTGGAACTGAACGCGTGCTGCACCCCGGCGGTCGCATGCAGTGCGTACGGGGTCTTGTAATCAGGATCGATCAGCGCTGCCGGAGGATTTGGTCCTCCATTCACGGCCTGAAACGCAGAGGCCCATCCGTTCTGCGCCAGATCGTTGTAAAACAGCCCGAATCCCGCGCGGACTACAGTGCGCCCGCTGTTGCCCGGCGAATATGCAACACCGAGTCGTGGGCCGAATTGCTTGCGATCATCGTGCGGTGCGCGCAACGGAAACCCGAAGGAAGGAAGCAGAGAAAACGACGGATTTTCGGTCTGCTCGCGCCCGGACGCCACAAACAGACCGAATGTACTCTGCCAGCGCAGTCCGTAGTTGAACGTGAGATGACGCGACACTCGCCACGAATCCTGGGCATAAACTGCAAGCCGCTGCACATTCTGCGAAAAGTTCCCGTCGGTCGCGGGAGTAGTCGAAGCCCCATCCGCATAGTCGATCGGAAACTGCGACAGATTCGCGGCGTTCTCGACGTAGAACGTGGGATCGTTCGGAAATGAGTACAGCGTCTCCTGATTCCCCGGGAATGCCCCGGTCAGCACTGGTTCATGAATGAAGTTCACTCCAAACTTGAACGAATGATCGCCTGTCGCGTGCCCAACGTCGTAGCGCAATTGATATTTCTGCTGGTCGCGCCGTGATGGAAACATCGTGATCGGCGTGGCGAACTGGTTGTCGCCATACGTTTCGAAGCCCGATACCGTCAGAGTCGTGGAACTGAACGGAAACGCCAGTGCAAATCCAAGCGTGGAATTGCGGGTCTGCGTCAAATGCAACAGGCTGGCATCGAACACAAACGTCCCCAGCCGCGTCGAACTGAACGCGTACGTGTTGCCAATAACCGAGTTCCAATAGCTGTTATGTGTCGTCAGGCCTGTCGAAGGCAGCGTGGCCTGCGCCACTAGATTGTTGTGGGTCAGGTAACTGTCTTCCGATGTCCGCAGAAACCACTGTGATTTCGCGGACTGCGCCCAGTCAAAACGTACCGAACCCATGTAATCTCGAAACGGAACCGGCACATTCTGCGGAACCGTGATCGACGGCACCCCAGGAACCACTCCATCCGCCGCCAACTGCGCCAGCGCTTGAAACTCTGCCAGGCTTTTGGGACTGTAAGCCACGGCCGCGTTTTCCCGCACATATTCGAAAGACGAAAAGAACC
>QIAK01000015.1:10769-11303 GCA_003225515.1 Acidobacteriota bacterium
CCGCCCAGAGTCGCAACATAGTTCTGCCGCGAGAACGGCTGCTTGGGATTCGGCGCAGGATTCTCAATCGGAAACCTCGCATTCAGCCCCGACCCTCGCCCATAGAACGCACCGCTCCCATGCCATTCGTTCGTCCCGCGTTTCGTGGTTATGACCACCGATCCCGCCGTAGTCCCACCTGTGTCGGCATCTTCGTTAGCCGTGCGCACCGCGAATTCCTGGATCGCGTCCGCCGAAAAGTTCTGCAAAAACCCGCCGATCCAATCGTCCGAGTTGTCGCCGCCATCCACCGAGAGATCATTATTCAGCCCCGAACTCCCACCGGTAGAAACTGCGGTAATCCGCGCCTTGGTCGGATCGGAAGGTTCCACTGGCTCGGTTCCAGGGGCAAGATATGCGATGTTCGCGAAACTGCGTGCCGCCAGGGGCAAGTTCTGCAAGTCCTGACTGCTCACCACTGCCTGGTGAACTACGCTGACCAAATCTATTGGTTGCGTCGTAATCGACGAAGTTTCGCCTTGTACTTTGACAGTC
>QIAK01000016.1 GCA_003225515.1 Acidobacteriota bacterium
TTGAAGAAGCTGAAGGCTGTGATATCGAGTGGACCGGTGTTGGTCACAGAAAAGGTGGTCACAAAATTCAGCTTGCTTGCCTCCTCGGTGCCTCCAGTGAACTGCACCTCCCAATTTCCGCTGGTAGAAGTATTGGTGGTATTGGAGTTAGTGCTGTTGCCACAGCCCGAAACCGCGAGTTCCAGCGCCAGCAGGACCAGGAATGCAAGCTTCTTCATGTACCGTCCTTGAATTGGAGATCCTTACGAGAATAGAGAGATGCGGGCAACGACGTCAATGGATGTAAGCGCTGTTCGATCAGGAAGCGAGTTAAATGAGCCATTACTGGTTCACGGAGAACGCGAGCCTTCGTGATCCATTCCTCATCGTTCCGGAGCGCAGTATTCACCTCGAGACCCTCCGCCTGTGGCGCGCCAGACCCAGAATCAGCAGGGCAATGGAGACGCCCAGGAGAAAGCCGCTGGCGAAATGTGAAAAGTTGCCGGAGGTATGGAGCCCCATGCCAAGTGCCAGGGTTACGAAACCAGCTGCGATGAACAAACTTCTGCTGCGCCAAATCACACTGCCTCCTTTACATTCGGTTGTTGGACGGGCCCAGGAAACGACGGCCAGCCGCGCCACAGCGACTCAGGCGCCGCGCTTGGTTTTCAATTCGACCAGGAGTTGCTCGATGCGATCTTCCTTTTCGAGCGCGGCAAGGCGGTCATCTAAATTGTCGCCGGCGATTTCGGACTTCGCCTGGCTCGCGGCCTCAGAATGCGCCACTTTGCGCTTCATGCGATCGAAGGCCGCCATCTTGGAGCCATCGCCCGAGGCCATGCGGGCGTCGCTGGCCTTGCCCACGGCACGGGCGCGGCGATGCTGCGCGATGAGCACATCCGCCTTAGCCTGCGCTTCGGTCAGTTTCTGCTCCAGTTGGCGTAAGGCGGACTTCAGGTTTTCGACCTGCGCCTTCTGATCGCTTACCTGTTGCGTGAAGTTCTCGCTGAGTTCGCGATAGCTCTCCACACGCAACAACGAGGCGCGCGCAAGGTCGTCCTCTTTTTTGTCGACGGCGAGTTCGGCCTTACGCATCCACTCGGCGACTTTGTCCTCATTTTCCTTCTGCTTCCTTTCGAGAAGATGCTGGTCGGCGATGGCGATCGCCACTTGCGTTTTAACTTGCAGAAGCTGGTTCTGCATGTCGAGAATAACTTGCTTGATCATCTTTTCCGGATCCTCGGCCTTGTCGATCAGGTCGTTGAGGTTGGCCCGAACTAATGTGGATACGCGCTCCAGTAATGCCATATGGAATCTCCTTCTTAGCTTCTGCTATTAGCTTCTACTGACTGCCGCAAACGCTTCACTGCGCCTGGTGGGACGGGCGAAGCCTCCCGTTCCCAAATGAGCGACGCGCAATGAGCAATGCCAAAGTCCAATCCCCGGATCATGACTGCGCTTTCGGTGCATCGCCCGGCTTTGCGCCTCGGTCGCCGATTTGACGGACCTTGCCCAGTAAATCGCCGAGCGGCATGCCGGAGAGCGTCTCGAAGAGTGCCGGCACTTGCGCGGCCATCTTGGCAATGTCTCCGGTAATTTTGTTCATGCCGGCGGCTTCGCCGTTTCCGGTGGAGACGATGGTGATCTTGTCGACATTCGCCAGCGGAGCTGCCAACGCCTTTACGATCTCCGGCATGCTGGCGAACAGCTTGTCGATTACCGCCGCCTGGTTGTATTCCTGATAAGCCTCGGCCTTGACGTTCATGGCTTTGGCTTCAGCCTCGCCTTTTTTGAAGATGATTTCGGCCTCGGCCTCGCCTTGTGCACGAATGGAAGACGCCTGGCCTTCCGCTTCCGCAATCAGGCGCTGCTTCTCGGCTGCGGCGAGCGTCTCAATCCGCTGGCGCTCGATTTCTGCCGGCTTCAGCACCGTCGCGATCAACTCATTTTGCCGGCGATTGATTTCCGCTTCCTGCACTTTGACCTGCTGTTCTTTCTCGATCTGCTGCACCTTCACCTGCTCTGCAATGACTTGTTGCTGCATGATGTTGGTCTGGATGTCATAGGCCTTATCGGCCTGCGCCTGCTGGCGCTTGGTCACTTCCAGGTATTGCGCCTTCTTGATTTCCAGATCGCGTTGCGACTCGGCTTGCTTGGCCAACGACAGGGTCTCAGCAAGCACTCGCTCCTGATCGGCCTGAGCCTTGGCTACCGCCGATTCCCGCGTCAGCGCCGCGCGCTTAATGGCGGTATCGCGATCGGCTTCGGCAGTGGCGACGTCGGCATCGCGCTTGATGCGTGCCACGTCGGGCTTGCCCATGTTGGTGATGTAATCGTTTTTGTCGCGAACTTCTTTAATGGTGAACGAGATGACTTCCAGCCCCATCTTGTTCATGTCTTCGGCGCAGGTACCGCGCATGCGGTCGGAAACCATTTCCGGTTGCTTCACGATTTCTTCCACCGTGAGCTGGCCGATGATGCCGCGGAGATGGCCTTCCATCACCAGCCGGATCAGGCCTTCACGTTCCTGATCGGACTTGGTGAGAAACTGCTCGGCCGCGGTCAGCACCGACTCGCGATCGGATTTCACTTTGATCTGCGCCACCGCTTCGACCGTTACCGCAACGCCTTGCTTGGTGTAGAGATCCTGTTGCGGCGCGACGTCGAACGACATCAATTCCAGAGACAGGTCTCTACAGATCTGCACCATAGGGAACACGAGCGTGCCGTGTCCCTGTACGACGCGCGTTCCGCCCAGGCCGTACACGATGAGTGCCTCGTGTGGACCCGCTTTGCGATAGAGCCTGGCCATTCCGCTCATCAGGAACAGGATGACCATCACTCCGAGCCCGACAAAAATCCAAATTGTGACCATCGACGATAAGCCCAAACCCATAACGCCTCCTGTTACAACTGCAGGTTAAGAAAATGTGTCTCGCTCCATTTGCCGTCAGCGAACGTTCATGCTCACCGGCGGCGAATGTGTCGCGAGGTTAAATCTGACAATGGAATGATTGGCATATCCGACAATCCCAATCACAACGTAGAACAGAGCCAGCATCGGCCAGGCCGCTGTGGGCCTCATGGCATGCAGAATGAATCCCGAGATCGTGAATAGGAGCAGCAGGAAAGCCATAATGCCCAGTCCGAGTATCAGCGATCCTTCGCGCGAGCTGTACCCATTGGGCTGCCAGCTGGCGTCGAAGTGAACTGCCATCCGCGTGGGCAGGCGATCCCACGCACGCCAGTAGTTGAGGGCCGTGGTCGGCAGCGCCAGCCACATCAACCAGATCGCGGGTTTATAAAAATCTCTAGCCATAAAATCTCCGAGCTGCAGTGAATAGTGAATGAAGACCTGCTACTGATCTCCAGACATTTCGCTCCACAGGCGAACGTAGGCAATTCCCTTCTCGTATCGCGTGACCACCACTTCCGTTCCCTTGGCGATGGCCTTGCCATCCTCGCTGCGAGCGCCGCAAACCCGGCGAGTACCCTGCTGCGAGTACAGGATTTCTCCCGTGCCGCCATCGCGAATCGAAACACAGAGCCGGCCAAGCACCCCCACCATTTCGTAATCGGCGGAATCCATATTCTCCTCGTCCGACATGAGTACCTTGCTCAGGAACAGAAAAATGATTCCGCCGCCGAGCAGGCCGCTGACGATCGAGAACAGCAATCCCATGCCGACCCACACCGAAGAAAAACGCGTGAGCAGATACCCAGTGCCGCCGAACCATGCAAGAAACGCGGTGAGCGTCACGAAATTGAACGGCGACACGCTGCTGTGCATGGGAGTGTTCGGATTCGAATCACTCGCAGTGCCCTGCGCAGGCGCTGGAGCATGCCCCGCGGGCGCGTGACCGAGATCGACATGCACCCCCGGCAGATTCGGGACATGAGCGTGTCCGTGAAAGTGCGGCAAATGGAGGCGGCCGAAGCGATGGCTTCCGAACACGAACGAAAAGAAACTGAAGCAGAAGCCGACCGCGAAACAGATCAAGTAAAAGTCTGACCAGGTCATCGGATTCGCCTCTCCTGCTCATTCGCGAGACGAGCATTCGCCACCCGCGCATTCCCACCGCGGCGATGGTTGCCCTCGACGATTGCCAGTTCGGGCCGCAACGCCTCCAGCAGACGGTCAGCCAGTCCCGGAGTGTCAAGAATTACGCCTAACAGTAGGAAACATCGTCGCGTATCTTTTTCCCGAGCCGCTTTAATCAGGACATTGCTCACCTCTGGATCATTGGCGAAACGCTCTGACCCTTGAAGCAACCAAACATCGAGTTGGCCCTCAGTAGTTCGCAAGTCAGAAGTCAGTTCGGCGTGGTAGCCCTCGGGATCATCCACGAGAAAGCCGGGATGCACCTTGAAGAACTTGGCCAACAGAGCGCGCGAAGACTGGGTCATATGCGGGCGCGCTCCGTTTTCAATTTGCGAAAGATAAGACTGGCTGATGGAAGCGCCCTTGGCTCGGCCGCGGCCTTTGCCGGCCTCTTCGCGAATGGCGCGCACCAGTTCAAGCTGCGTCATAGGACGTCCGAGACCGCGCAGCGATCCTTCGACTTCGCGGAGGTAGCGGATTTTCTCGCCCAGCTTCACCGAAACGCCTCTTGCCCGCATATTTCAGTTCGCAATATTTATATTGCAATATGCGATGTATGTCAAGATGGGAATGTTCCACGAATTCAACCACTTAGAGCTAGGACACTACAGTCCGGCTTCGATGCGCGACCGCGGATCGAGGTAGTCGCGCAAAGCGTCGCCGATGAAATTGAACGAAAGCACGGCCAGCATTACCGCCAACGCGGGAAACAGCACGAGGTGAGGCGCGTCAAACAGGTGGGCGCGCCCATCGTTGAGCATCGCCCCCCAACTCGCGGTAGGTGGAGGGACGCCGAGTCCAAGAAAACTCATGGTGGCCTCGGCGAGGATGGCTCCCGCCATGCCAATCGCGGCCTGCACGACCACCGGCTGAATAATATTGGGAAGAATATGACGGACAATGATACGCAGGTCGGTGGCGCCGAGAGCGCGCGCGGCTTCCACGAATTCACGCTCGCGGGCGGCCAGAACTTGTCCGCGCACCAGGCGCGCGTAGCCGACCCATCCACCAAGCGAGAGCGCGAGCACAAGATTGAAGATGCCCGGACCACGGAAAGCGATGAAGGCTATTGCCAGCAGGATTCCGGGGAAGGACAGAAATGCGTTCATCAGAACGACATTGACGAAGCGGTCGATTGCGCCACCGTAGTATCCGGCAATCGAGCCAATGATGAGTCCCAGAGCAAGTGAGGTGAGCACGACGCATGTACCGACCAGCATGGAAATACGCGCGCCGTAGACGACACGCGAAAGAATGTCGCGGCCAAGTTCGTCAGTGCCGAACCAGTGCGCACGCGACGGCGAATCGAGACGCGAAGGCAGATGGATTGAGGCAGGGTCTTGCGGCGCGATCCAGGGCGCGAACAGCGCGAAGAGAATAAAGATCATCACCAGGACCACGCCGATCGCGGCCAGCGGGTTGTGGCGCGCATTGCCGGCGACGCGGCGGCGCAGCGAGATGGCGGCGGCAGACATGAAGCGCATTAATCTTACTACCGAGTGCTGCTTGCTACCGAGCGCTTGCACATCATGCCCTGCGGCTGCGATCATCGTCCGATTTCGCGCCTGCTCGCAAATCCGGAGGCTTTGATCATGTGTAAACGCTTTTCTTCTCTGGCCGCAGTTTTAGCGCTCTCCACCAGCCTGTTCGGGCAACAGCCAGCGTGGCAACCTGCTCCCGGCCACATGACCCTCAACCTCTGGCCGCAGAGTGCTCCCGGCGCTCAACAGAATTCAGGCCCGGAAATAGACATTACGACGCCGAAAGACAATCTGATTGCCGGAAGACCGCTCATCCGCCTCGGGAATGTATCGACGCCAACGCTGACTGTTTACTCGCCTAAGGAAAAGAGCACGGGCGCCGCAATTGTGGTCTTTCCTGGCGGCGGCTATCACATTCTGGCGATCGATCTTGAAGGCACCGAAGTGTGCGATTGGCTCACTTCGGTGGGCATTACATGTGTTCTGGTTAAATACCGCGTGCCGGATTCCGGGCCTTATCCCAAATCGTCGGCTGCGCTTCAGGACGCGCAACGCGCGCTCGGAATCGTCCGCTCCCATACCATCGAGTGGCGCATCGACCCAAACCGCATTGGAGTGCTCGGATTCTCGGCCGGGGCTCACCTCGCCGCGGCTCTCAGCACGCACTTCACCCAGCGTCTCTATGGTCCCATTGATGCAGCGGATCAAGTCAGCTGTCGGCCTGACTTCACGGTGATCGTCTATCCCGGCTATTTGGCGCTCGCGGAGCAGAACTTTGCCCCCAATTCCGAGATTCATGTCACCAGCGCGACTCCGCCTTCATTTATCGTGCAGGCGGAAGATGACCCGGTGCACGTCGAAAACTCTACCGTCTATTTTATGGCTTTGAAAAACGCCAAGGTTCCAGCGGAAATTCACATCTACGCTAATGGTGGACACGGCTATGGTCTGCGGCGCACCGAGCTTCCGGTCACGGCCTGGCCGAAGCTAGCAGAGACTTGGCTGCGAACGATTCACGTTGTGCCCGCAGCCGAGCCGTAGGATCGGACGAAATACCGGGACCTGTCAGGACCTATAAAATCGCGGCAAACGGTCTTGAGATCGTCCACAAATTGTGTTTTCATAAACCCAATGCCGGGAGCGCATAGCGTCTCCGCATGCGCGCCATAACCTCCAACACTAGCCTACATACCTGAGGAGGAAAATCATGAGTAAGGTTTCGTATATTCCCAAGGATTACAACTCCATCACACCGTATTTAATCGTCAAGAGCGCAGCTCAAGCCATCGAGTATTACAAGAAAGTTTTCGGCGCCACTGAAACCGTTCGCATGAACAGCCCGGATGGCAAGGTGGGTCACGCCGAATTGAAGATCGGCAACTCGCATATCATGCTCGCGGACGAAAATCCCCAAATGGGTCAGGGACACACCAGCGCGTCGACGATCGGCGCGAGCCCAGTGAGCCTGTATGTGTACCTGCCCGATGTGGACTCGGTTATCAAGCGCGCAGCCGCGGAGGGCGCGAAAATAATAAAGCCAGTCGAGAACCAGTTCTACGGCGACCGTTCTGGTTTCCTGCAAGATCCATTCGGGCATCTGTGGGGCGTGGCCACTCACGTGGAGGACGTCTCGCCTGAGGAAATGAAAGAGCGGATGAAGAAGATGATGCAGGCTGCGTAGTTTTGGATTGCTGGAGGCGGGGCGGCCACGCCCCGCTTCCAGATTTTCGATGGCCTCTCCA
>QIAK01000521.1:0-4714 GCA_003225515.1 Acidobacteriota bacterium
TAACTCCCCTCATCCTGGGCAGCATCAATTCCCCGATCTGGCTCAGTACGAAGAAGCCAAACACCCTCTTTTTGCAGGCCGTTTCGACGAAGCTCTAGCAACGCTGATTCCCGCTATTAAGGAGCGCCCCGGAGTCGTTCCCTACGTTATTGCCACGATCTATCTCCGCATGGAGCGACACGCCGAAGGCGTCCCCTACGCTCTGCAGGCTTGCAAGGATACGCCCGAGGACATTCGCTACCGATGGATGCTTCGCACCCTTACTCTTCAAAGCGGCCAGCCGGAGACCACCATTCCTCAGCAATTCCGGCTCAAAAGCCTGCCGGCTTCTCCTGCCAGGTTTCAGTTCCGCGATGTTACGCATGCTGCAGGCGTGGGAAGGTTAGCCCTTGGTCGCGGTGCTGCCTGGGGTGACTTCGACAACGATGGTCGCGAAGACATCCTCGTGGGCGCCGAGCGCGCCCCCTTTTGTCTGTTTCGTAACCTGGGCGACGGAACTTTTGAAGACGTTTCCGCCACGATGGGCCTCAGCGATTCCGTGGGCTTGGGTTGTTACGCTTCCCAGTTCGTCGACTATGACAACGACGGCTTTGCGGACATTTTTCTGAGCGGTAACGGTTGGGGCGGCGGGGGGAGGCTTTTCCTGTTCCACAACGAAGGTGGAAAACATTTCGTGGACGTGACGGAAAGCTCGGGGTTGGCCGGCACTGTCAATGCTTTTGGCTCTTCCTGGGCAGACTATGACAATGACGGAAGAGTGGATCTCGCGGTCGCCACCGGCATTATTGATCCCGAAGGAGGCGACCGCATCCGTCTTTATCACAACGAGGGAAACGGGAAATTTCGCGAAGTCGGCGAGCAGGCGGGACTTACCCGCAAAGCCCGCTGGATCTCCCTAACCTGGGGAGATTATGACGGAGATGGCCGTCAGGATTTGCTCGCCACGAGTTACGATGCTGGACCTTTCCTATTTAAGAATCTCGGCATCGGGAAATTTTCAGATGTCACCACTCAGGCAGGTATCCGCACGCAAACCACTGCGTACACTCCGGCTTTTTTCGACTTCGACAACGATGGCAACCTCGATTTGTTCGTCTGCACTTATCCAGGAGGGGACTTAACAGTCAAAACCATGATCGAGGCCAAACTCAAGAGTACTCCTGTCTCTCCCGCGGCTCGGCAAATTCTGTTCCGCAATAACGGCGACGGTACCTTCCGTAATGTCACCAAGGAGGCGGGAATCACTGGCTGGTACGGCGGCATGTCCACGCAAGTTGGCGACTTCGACAACGACGGATTGGACGAAATTACAATCGGTACCGGCAACCCTGAACTCGACTGGGCCGAGCCGAAACCACTGTTTCACAACGACGGCGAAGGCCATTTCTCTGACGTCGCTTCGTCCGCGGGGCTCGTGCATTTTGGCATGTTGCATGGCACGGCTCTTGCCGACTACGACGACAGCGGAAGTTTGAGCCTGTTCGGCTCGTTTGGCGGCTTTTACTGGGGCTCCCGCGAAACCAGCCGCCTCTATCGCAATTTAGGTTCTGGATACAACTCTCTTGAGATTCGGCTGATTGGCACGCGCTCCAACCGCGACGCCATTGGCGCAAAAGTTTCAGCCGCGGCTGGCAATCGCAGAATTTTTAAATGGGTGAACGGGGGCAACGGTTTCGGCTGCAATAATTCGCGCGTTGTTCACCTGGGTCTGGCTCGCGAGAAGCAAGTGAACGAGTTACAGATTCAATGGCCCAGCGGCCTTCGCCAATCATTTCAGAATATCCCTGCAGGCCAACGAGTCGAGATCATTGAAGGGGGAAGCAGTTTGCGTTTACTGGCCAAATTCCGGGGAGAACGGATTCACTTCTGAAACCAGGTCAATAACGAACGGGAGATTCTCCATCTCGGCCTGCGCTGAGCGCTGATTTCAGGTTTATGTCCACCAAACAGCCTACACTCGAGTCAATCGGTTGTGGACGTTTAAGGGAAAACGCTACTCACCAGCTGCCACTGCCCATTCGATTTTGTCCACGTATCAACATACAGGCCGGCAGCGCTGATGTCCTTGCCATCGCGGGTTCCTTTTTGTGAATATTCACCGGTCACGATCGCGACATCTCTGTTGAGCAGAACTCTAAGGTTATGAATTTGTACGGAATCGTATTTTTCACGCCTTGAACGAACCAGCTCAACCCATATTGATTTGTTGGTGAAATCAAATCGAGACACCTTATCCGGGCTTGTGTTTACTTCAATTAGAACGTAATTGTCCGACATGTACTTCGCAAATGTGTCCACGTCATGGTCGAGCGCGGCCCTGGCCCATGCATGTTCGGCAGCAAGTATGAATTCAGAGGTGCTCCGCGCGTCCGATTGAGCGTGAGCTTTGATCTGGCCGGCGGTGACTGTCGTCAACAGAGAAACGAAAAACAGGAGTGTCTTCATCGAGCACCTCATTGAGAGTCTGACTCCGCGCAGGCGTCCGACCTGCCATGGTAATTTTGGTCCACGAGTATATGACAAAATCGTTCGGCGCTTCCTAAAGAATTGCGCTTGCCGACCGAACCTGCGCTGCCCTGGCAACCCGGAGTTCAAGTCGGCATAAACCCGCAATAGTGCCAACACCTCACAGTCGGCATCTCAATGGTTCGTTGGTCTGCGATTGGGAAGTTGACTTCTGGTTTGCCCGTCATCTGCTAGCGAAGATCAAGATCACATACGACCTGGTAGTTCTGCAGCCTCGAACTGCATCCTGGTTAGACCTCTCTCCCGCTCGCGACGATTTCGATACCTTGGCCAAGTGCCCTCCAGTCCGAGGCGGCAAATACCCCCTCCTCTTGACAATCAAGAGAAAAAGAGTATCCTCCTCTTGATCCTCAGGAGGTACGCTCTTGGCCGACAAAGCCAGTGACCTTATCCAAGGCACTCTCGATATGCTAATCCTGAAAACGCTGGCTCTTGAACCGATGCACGGATATGGAATTACGGTACGGCTCGAGCAGATGAGCAAGGGAACTTTCCGCATCAACGCCGGCTCGCTGTTTGTTGCTCTCCAGCGGCTGCAGCGGTCCGGGCTCATCAAGAGCGAATGGAAAGCCACCGAGAACAGCCGGCGCGCGAAGTATTACATCCTCAGGCAGCAAGGACGAAAGAGGCTCGACAGCGAAACACGAGAATGGGGACGGCAGATCGCGGCCATCGCCAGAATTCTGGAGGCCTAAAACCTATGCCGCTAGTGCGAAACCTAGTGATCGGCCTCCGAACTCTGTTTCGAAGGACGAAGGATTCCACGGATCTCGATGAAGAGCTGGACGAGTTTCTGGAAATGGCGGCTGAGGACAAGATGAGGCGAGGCATGACCCGTGGCGAAGCCCTGCGTGCAGTGCGACTGGAACAGGGCAGTTCCGACGTGACGAGGGAAGGCGTCCATGCCGCGAGGTGGGAGTCATTTCTCGAAATCTGCAGCCAGGACCTTCGGATCGGGTTTCGCAGGCTCTGGAAGTCGCCGGGGTTCACAACAGTCGTGGTGCTTACCCTGGCGCTGGGCATCGGGGCAACGACGGCAATCTTCACGCTCATCGACGCGGTGATGCTGGAGCCACTGCCCGTCGCAAATCCCAAGCAGCTGTATCGGCTCGGCGATAACAATAACTGCTGCGTGATGACCGGCACGCAAAACGACGGCAGTTTTGTCCTTTATTCCTATCCGCTGTACGAGCATCTTCGCGACCACACACCTGAGTTTAAGCAGCTCGCCGCGTTTGGATCTTTCTTGCCCGATCTGAGCATTCGACGCAGCGGGGATCCCGCCTCCGCCCAGCCGTACAAGGGCGAATTCGTCTCCGGCAACTACTTTGAGATGTTCGGTATCAGCGCCTTTGCGGGGCGCACGCTCACGCCGCAAGACGACACGGCCCCCGCTCCACCTGCGGCGGTGATCAGCTATCACACCTGGCAGACACGCTTTGGGGCTGATCCTTCGGTGATTGGCGCGACCTTCATCATCAATACAGTCCCTTACGCGATCGTGGGTGTTGCGCCACCGCGATTCTACGGCGACACGTTGCGCAGCGATCCTCCGGACTTCTGGCTGCCCCTGGCTACCGACCCGGACCGATGGCTATTTGCCGCCGGGCCCGAGTGGCTTTACCTAATTGGACGCTTCGGGCCGGAGGTACAGTCGAGCTTCAGCAGTGGCTTTGGTCTACGGAGTACTCCGAAGCGACGCCCGAGCAGCGCAACGACCAGGCTCTCGTGAATAAATACCGGCAGGAGATTGCGCAGCAACACATTCATCTAACTCCAGCGGGCCGTGGAGTCGACCAACTGCAGACCGACTACGCATCAGGTCTTCGGTTGCTGGTTACTCTATCGGCTTTGCTATTGCTCATTGCGTCCGCGAATACTGCCAACTTGCTGCTGGCTCGGGGATCGTCGAACCGTTCGCAGACGGCAGTCCGGTTGGCCCTGGGTGCATCCAGAGGGCGGCTCGTTCGGCAGATGCTCACCGAGAGTGTTCTGCTGGCATTGGTGGGAGGGGCGGCGGGACTCTGTGTCGCCTATGCCGGAACGCATGCGATCATGGCACTCGCTTTTCGCGGAGCCCTGTATGTTCCGATCGATGCGCGACCTTCCAGTGCCGTCCTGAGCTTCACTTTCCTTCTGTCGGTCGCAACGGGGATCTTATTCGGCGTAGCGCCGGCCTGGATGAGCT
>QIAK01000521.1:4859-5302 GCA_003225515.1 Acidobacteriota bacterium
AACGGAGAGCCGGCTGATCGTGAATATCGCTCCCGCGCTGGCCGGGTACACGCCGGAACGGCTGGCTGGGCTTTATCAGCGGCTTGAGGACTCGATGCCGCATATACCGGGCGTCGTCAGCTCCAGCCTCTCGTGGTACAGCCCGCTCGACGGCAACAACGCCAATGAGCGGATATTCATTCAGGGGAAGACACCGGAAGATCGTTGGACGGCGCCCTCCTGGGACCGCGTGGGTCCGCGCTATTTCGAGACGATCGGCACGCGCTTGCTGCGAGGCCGCGTTATCGATGAGCACGATACGCCGGCTGCGCCGCATGTTGCCGTCGCGAACGAAACCTTCGCTCGCAGGTACTTTCCGAACGAGGACCCGATCGGTCAGCACTTCGGAATGAGGGATGTCAGTCACAGTGGCGACTATGAAATTGTCGGCATCGTCGAGGACG
>QIAK01000522.1:0-2722 GCA_003225515.1 Acidobacteriota bacterium
ATTGAAATGCAGCGCGCTCTTCAGCAGAAAAAGTGCGGCGAACTGCACCACAATTCCCATTCCACCCACCAGATTGAACTTGCACCATCGCACCAGCTTGCCTCGGGATGAGTCAGCGCTCATTGCGGGATCCTTTCTTCGCGATAAAGCCGAATCGTGTTCTGCATCGTGAACACCACGACCATCAATCCCATGCCGGCTAGACCAATCGCACCGCCAATGTCGAACAGCCGGAAAAGCCTGCCGAACACATGCACCACCGGCTTCCACAACGCCGCCAGATTGCCAATCGCGAGCAGGATGCGCAGTTCGGTCGGCCCGAAGCGCCAGAACGAAATCCGGAATTCGCCCAAAGCATGCGTCGCCAGATAGGACTGAATCGACAGCATCAGGAACGCGATCAGCAGTCCAATCGCGATTACCGGATGCATGTATCCCGACAGAGCGAGGCCGCCCATGAGAGCGAGCGCCCCAAAGCTGTCGACCATGTGGTCGACATAAAATCCGTACCGCGGACGCTGGCGCTGCCGCACTCGCGCGAGTGTGCCGTCGAGCGAGTCGCCCAGCCAGTTGAGCGCGAGGCAGGCAATGACGGCGAGCAGGGCATAGCGATTCCAGGCCGCGAGAGCGTAGCCCATGCCCGCGCCGATCTGCGAGGCCAGGCCTAGCGCCGTCAGGTGGTCGGAGTTGATGCAGTCCGGGGTGCGTGCCGCCAGCCACAGCAGCGCTCGTTTTTCCGCGGCCGCGACCCAGCTCTCCTGAACTCGCAGCATGTCAGGAAAAGGACGAGTGCGGCGCATCTCCAAAAGTACGCGTGGATTGACTTGTTCGCAGAATTCGGTCATCGCGTTGGGTGTTGCCATGGTGCCCGCCGTGTGTCACGTTCCGCGACCACTTTCGCGCACATGGCAATTTGGGACAATGCACCCGGCCTCAACCAGAGAACAAACGAAGATCAAGCGGTAAGAAACTGAAAACAAGGGGAATACGCCAGGAGATCAATCCGGAATTGAAGCCGCGCAGCCGGTCTCCGCCTAACTGGCTTCTCGAATCGCGCCTGCCATCTGCTCAACCGACCAACCGATCTGGGCGGGGGTGATGATCGCGGGAGGCGCAAGCAGCAGGTGATCCCCCGAGATGCCGTCAACGCTGCCTTGCATGGGATAGACCAGCAGTCCGCGCTTCATGGCGGCGGCACCGACGCGTCCGGCAAAGTTTTGCTCGGGCGGAAATGGACGCTTGCTGGCTTTGTCGGCAACGAATTCCACGGCCCACAGCAGACCGATGCCGCGGACTTCGCCGACGGCGTTTTCCTTAACCCGGCTCTCTAGCGCCTGTTTGAAATAACTCGCGGGAGTTCCCGGGCGGCTGGAGTCAGCGGCTTCCACTAACTTTCTTTCTTTTATATAGAGAAGCACAGCTCGTCCCGCGGCGAGCGACATGGGATGAGCGTTATAGGTAAAGCCGTGCAGGAATGCACCGGAGCCGGCGGCGATGGCGTCGATGACTTTCCGGCTGGCGATTACCGCGCCCAACGGAGCGTATCCGCTAGACAGTCCTTTCGCCGCGACCAGAATATCCGGCCTTAAATTCCAATGCTCAACCGCGAAGTTGCGGCCGGTGCGTCCCATGCCAGTCATGACTTCGTCCGCAATGAGCAGCACTCCCTGCCGCCGGCAGATTTCGGCAATCAACTGTAAATATCCGGGCGGAGGCACAACCGCACCCAGCGTTGCGCCGCTGACCGGCTCGAAGATGAACCCGGCGGCCTGCCCGCTGCTTGCTTCAATGGCACCTTCGAGTTCCGCGGCATATTGCTGGCCGCAGTTGTGGCAGCCGTCGCTGCAATCGAAATTGCAGCGGTAGCAGTAGGGCATGCCAACGTGCGGGAACTCGCGCACCATCGGCAAATACATTTCGCGCCGGCGTTTGTCGAGCCATGGTAGCTCTGCTGGCGGCTGAGAATCTGGTGGCGGGCAGGCTCCCCGATTTCGACCTGGTATTGGCGCGCCAGCTTCAGCGCAGTCTCAATCGATTCCGAGCCGCCGCAGGTGAAATAGACCGCGCCGCCGCGAAAATGATCTCCGGCGAACGCCAGTAGTTCTGCCGCGTACTCTTCAGCAACCGGCGTAGTGAACTGGCTGGTGTGGACGAACTCAAGTTTTGCGGCCTGCTCCGCCATCGCGGCGGAAATCTCCGGGACGCCGTGTCCGATGAAGTTGACTGCCGCGGAGCCGGCGAGGTCGAGATACTGTTTCTGGTCGGCGTCCCAGACATGAACGCCTTCGCCGCGGACGGCCATAGGGAAATCCTTGCGGAAGGATCGGCGGAGGACCGCGGAACGAGTCACAGCTCGGATTATCGGATGGATACAACAGCGTGTCAAAATATGCGGAGGCTAGAACTCACCAGCTGCCGCAATGTCGCGGGTGCCGAAAGTAACCTCCCCTGCACCTTTCATTGGTTGACCCCGGCGTGTTCAGGAAGTACGATTTTGGTAGAATTCACCGGGTTTACCACTCAGAGAGGACCTGCATCTTATAGAGCGACATGCGATTAGGAAATCTCCATGTCCGCACTGCCGTGCTTGCCACTCTCCTGTCATTGGTCTGTGCGTGCCAGTCGGCGCACAAGCCGGTCTCCGTTGTGCCGCCCGCTACTGTCCCGGCGCCTAAGCCGGCTGCTGCGCCCGCCGCTGCTCCCGCGCCGGTCGTCGCGGCTA
>QIAK01000522.1:2764-7347 GCA_003225515.1 Acidobacteriota bacterium
CCCCTTCCTCCGTTGCGATTCAGGCTGTCGATCCAGTTGAGGATTTAATCGCGCGCGCCGAAAAGGATTACCAGGCCGGAATGGCCAACTATCACGCCAACAAGGACGATGAGGGGAAGCAGAATTTTGACAATGCGCTCAACGCGCTGCTGAGCAGTAATCTCGATATCCGCTCCGACGAGCGCCTGCAAAAGGAGTTCGACCGGGTGGTCGCGGGCGTGAACCAGCTTTATCCCGGGGGCACCTCCGATACCGAAGCGCAACAGAAATCCGAGCCCGCGCCCATTGATGAAACCAACGGCATCACGCCCGCTCCGGACGCCGGCGTAAAGGCCAAGGCGCAAGCCGAGATCAAGCACACGCGCTCCGACCTGCCGCTGATGATGACCGATCAGGTCGCCGGCTACATCACCTACTTCTCCGGTCGCGGACGCGGCACCTTCGAGCGCGCCTTCGCCCGCTCAGGTCGCTATCACGACATGATTGTCGCGACGCTGAAACAAGAAGGCGTTCCCCAGGATTTGATTTATCTCGCGCAGGCCGAGTCCGGATTCCATCCGCTCGCCGTTTCGCGCGTAGGCGCCCGCGGCATCTGGCAATTCATGGCGAACCGTGCTCGCGGATACGGCCTGCACCACAACATGTGGGTGGACGATCGCCAGGACCCGGAAAAGTCGACCCGAGCCGCCGCCCATCACCTCAAAGATCTTTATAACCAGTTCGGTGACTGGTACCTTGCTATGGCCGCGTACAACTCCGGTCCGGGCACGGTGCAGGCCGCGGTCAAGCGCACCGGCTACGCCGATTTTTGGGAACTCTACCGCCGCAACGTGCTCCCCAAAGAAACCCGCAACTACGTGCCGATCATTCTGGCCGTGACCATCATGACGAAGAATCCCTCGCAATATGGGTTGGATGACGTCGCGATGGAGCATCCCACTGATTACGACATGGTTAACATCAATTACCCGGTGGACCTGCGATTGGTCGCCGAATGTGTGGGCTCGACTCCCAGCGAACTGCAGGATTTGAATCCGAGCCTGTTGCGCCTGACCACGCCGCGCGACGGCAACTTTGAGTTACACCTGCCCGCCGGAACCAAGGATCAGTACGCGACAGCGATCGCTTCCATTCCGCCTGATATGCGGCTGTGGTGGCGCTATCACGTAGTTCATTCCGGCGACACGCTCGCCTCGTTGGCGAAGAATTATCACACCACGGCAAAAGCCATTTCAGCCGCCAACAAACTCGAAGACACCGAACTCGAAGCCGACGCGAAATTGGTGATCCCGGTCACGCCCGGCAAGCATCCCGCCAGTGACACGGCAACCTACGCGCGCCGCATTACCCGCTACCGGGTTCATGCCGGGGACACGGTCGAAACCGTAGCCGACAACTTCGGAATCTCGCCGCAAATGCTGCGCCGCTGGAATGGCATTCATGGCGACAGCCTCCGCGGACGCCGCGTGCTGGCCCTGCACCTGCCAATTTCTCCCAGCACCCAGGAACCCGAAGTGGCGTCGTCACATTCGAAAGCCAAACATCCCGGCGCTGGACTGAAGCCCACCGAGACCGCCGTGACCAAGCCTCCGGCCACCAAGTCCGCGCAGATTGAACGAGATACTGTTTCAGCAACGGTCGTGCGCCACAAGGTAAGGTCCGGCGAGACTCTCTACTCGATTGCCAATGCCTACCGAACCACCGTCGCCGCCCTCAAACGCGACAACCGCAACGTAGCCGTCATCCGCCCCGGCATGATCCTGGTAGTGCAATCCCCCCGCTAGCTCCCCAAATTACACGTTTGATGGTTGGCGGTTTTTCTTTGCGTACTTTGCGGCGCTTCTTAGCTTACTTCGCGGTCCAAGCTTTAGGTTCAAGCTTCCAGTTCATCAACGGCCCAAAACCATTTCAAAGCAGAGTTTTTCTCGTGTTACACTCTTGCCGCAATGATTTGGGTTCTGGCAGCGGCAATTAGCCTCAGCCTCGCACAGCAACCGGCGAAGCCGCCCACCGGCAGCGCATCCAGTGCTGCCCACGTCACCACTACTGCTCAAAAAACTGCCGCAGCATCCGCGGCAATTTCCACGCCGGCGATTCCTTCCGACGCATCTTCCGCGAACCCAGCCAATGTGAGCCGCGAGGACTCCGATCTCAAGATGAAGTTGACCTGGTTCACCGGAGCGCTGACGGCAGTCGCAATTCTGCATTCCGAAAAATGGCTGGCGGTATGACCATCCAGTCTCACGAGATGGAGCACCAAACCGCAGTCCTGGATGAGCAACTCAAGATCCTCGCCCGACAACTCACTGCCCTGCAAGACACTGCCAGCGCGGCGAGCTCGACTGCGGCCGCCTCAAAAGAAAGTGTCGAGTTGATCGTCAAGAAAGAACGCGCGCGCCTGCGCATCGAGCTGGCGCCGTTCTACCTCAACTTCGGCGCGCCATCTCCCGCGAACTATGCGGTGCAGCACGAGGGCTCCACCGACGCTTTCGTCATCCACTCCAATGCCGCCATTTATGTGAGCGATTCCCGCGAGCCCGACCCCAGTCTTGGCACCGGCAAGCCCATGCCGCTTCCGAGTGCAATCACTCCGCAGAACCCCGTGGTGATGGCGCAAGATGTGTTGGATCCCTTCACCGCCCAAGAGATTGAAGACGTCCGCCAACAGAAATCCTTCGTTCACTTCACCGGATTCGTCCGCTACAAAGACGTTTTCGACGGAGAACACGAGACCCGCTTCAACCGCGTCTGGAGCATCGCCAAAATGAATCACCTCGGCGATGAGCCCTTCACCTATTGGGAGCACTGTGGCGCGGCGAACGACAATTGCGAGACCTAGCCAACTTCCAGATGGCCGGAGTCATCCTGAGCGGAGCCGCTTTTCAGGCGAAGCAAAGCATCTCGCGTGGCAATAATTCAGCCTGAAGAAATAATGCGGCCTAAGAAAAGTGTTCAGCCTAACCGCACCCTCGGAAGACGAGATCCGCCGTTTCGTTTGGAGGCAGAACAATTCAGGATTCTCCTACCCGGAAGTTGGAGCGTCCGCTAGCGCAGCGCCCGCGGGATATAACCTGGACCACAATCGCATCCAGCTTGGCAGAGGCGAAGTCATATGGCGGCGTGCGACGAATGCGATTCGCGCATGGAAAATGTTCAGCATGCCGTGGATTGGCCTTCATTGGCCGAGCGCCCAGATCAAGGTTGGAACCAACGTTGCGGTTTCGGTGCGGCACCTCGGCTTTTATTCGCTGAATGCCTGTCGTATCGTCTACATCGTCGATGAAGAAAAACCCGTGCGGCGATTTGGTTTCGCATACGGCACCCTGGCAGAACATGCCGAGAGCGGAGAAGAACGATTTACCGTTGAATGCGATGACCAGGAAAATGTCTGGTACGACATTTATGCCTTTTCTCGTCCTCATCACCCTTTGGCCAGACTAGGATATCCCTTGTCGCGGTCGCTTCAGAACAAATTTGCCAGAGATTCGAAGGCTGCGATGCTTCGAGCTGTAAGCGATATAGGGTAAGAAGACAGTCCGCCATAATCGTTGCAGCATCGATCGCCCCTTGGCACGCAGGGCGGCTTAAGCCAGTGTCAGGTCGTTCACCAAGCTTCGCCGCGCTCACGAATGACACGGCCAATTCTCAATTCCTTATGAGTTTGAGAGCTCCACTACTACCCGCTCGTCTTTTTTCTTCCCTTTTCCCCATCCACTGTGATAACAGGATAGCGGAGCATTCGGTATCCACAGTCCTTGCAGCCTGCACCGAACGTCGTGCTATAATCGCGCGCCGTTCCAGTAGAAGCTTCCGGTGGTCTTTTTAATACTTTGTGCCGCAGCCAGAGCGCCCAACCGCACTTGGCCGCCAACGAATCAGGAGGAGCAATGACGTTCAACGATCCCACTCTCTACGGACGCGATGAAGAAGAGGAATTCGGCGATAGCGGCGCTTACAGCGAGTCGCTAGAAGAGGATTTCGAAGAAGAAGAAGAGGAAGAAGAATCGGGCGTGCCCACTCCGGCAGGCAGCGAGCCGGAACCCATGTCGATTCCCGCGCCCCCACCACCCCCCAAGCCCCGGCCCGCGCCATCCGCTCCAAGCGGCGGCGGTGGCAAGCCCAAAGCAAAAAAGAAAGCTGCCAAGAAGCCGGCAAAGAAAGCTCCGGCAAAGAAAGCCCCGAAAAAGAAGCCTGCCAAAAAGAAAGCCGCAAAAAAACCGGCCAAGAAAAAAGCAGGCAAAAAGCCGGCCGCCAAAAAATCGGCAAAGAAAAAGGGCAAGAGACGACGTTAAGTAAGAGGTTGTCCCAGAGGCCCTCCCCCAAGGTGCCTTGCAGTACAAGGACCGCGCCCTTCATGGGCGCGGTTTTTTTCTTTGCCGAATCTAAAACCACTTGTCGCGCTATTCCATCCCGAATCGTCGAATCTCGAGACCCGAAAGCCCGCAGATCGGCATGAACCTGCCGCTTTCGTTACTTCTTGCCGGCTACCGCGCTCACGCATTTTCCGTACAACTCCAGCAGGTGGGCGGCATAGTCTTCCGGTTTGGCTGCGGAACCGGTGCCCTGGAATCCCACTCCGGATG
>QIAK01000017.1 GCA_003225515.1 Acidobacteriota bacterium
TCGACAAATTACCGGAAGGCGAGAATTGGATCTTCGAGCCGAAGTGGGACGGGTTTCGCACTTTGATCTTCCGCGACGGAGACGAGATCCTGATTCAGAGCCGCGATGGTAAGTCTCTGAACCGCTATTTTCCCGAGTTGATCAAGCCCATAGAAGCGCAGTTTCCTGTTCGATGCGTACTTGATGGTGAGATCGTGATTGCCTCCAATGGCGGCCTTGATTTCGAGGCTCTCCAACTTCGCATCCATCCGGCTGCATCTCGGGTCAAACTGCTATCGCAACAGACTCCAGCATCCATCGTGTTCTTCGACCTTCTCTGCGTAGGCGATCGAGACTTGTGCGGAGTCGAATTCGAAAAACGTCGCCAGCAATTGGAATCGCTACTTTCCTCCGCGAAACCACCTCTGCACCTGACCCCCGCAACGCGCGAATCGAGCGTAGCGGAAGACTGGTTTCGCCGCTTTGAAGGCGCTGGTCTCGACGGCGTCATGGCCAAGCCTGTCTCCGGCACCTATGAGCCTGACAAGCGCGTGATGCTCAAGGTGAAGCACGAGCGCGATTGCGATTGCGTCGTTGCTGGTTTTCGATGGCATAAAAAAGGCGAGGGCACGCTTGTCGGCTCGCTTCTGCTTGGCCTGTTCGACGATTCCGGGGCGTTGCAGCACGTAGGGGTTTGCGCGAGCTTCACGATGGAGAAGCGCCGCCAGCTTGTCGAATTCCTGGCTCCTTACAGGAAAAACGCACTCGCCAACCATCCCTGGAAGGATTGGGCCGAGCCCGGAGCCGGCGAGGCAGGGCGTCGCATGCCGGGAGGCCAGAGCCGCTGGAGCCAAGGCAAGGACCTATCGTGGGAGCCGCTGCGTCCCGAGCTTGTGCTCGAAGTTGCCTACGAACACATGCAGGGCACTCGCTTTCGCCACATGGCGCAGTTCCGCAGGTGGCGTGTCGATAAGAAGCCCAGCGATTGCACCTATGCTCAACTCGAAGTCGTTCCGCCACAAGAGCTGATGGAGATTTTTCGCGGCGGCCGCTGATAGAGCGTACCGTCCTTAACGGTTATCATCCTGAGCGGAGCCGCCTTACAGGCGAAGCGAAGGATCTCCAACTAAACTGGCCCGAAGTGCAAGCCGAAGCGCAAGCCGAAGTGCAGCGCCGAAATGCACGGCTAATGCGACTGAACCAGTTCAGACCTCTTTTCTTGTCCGACGTACCGCCCGCCATTCCCGCGTGGGATCATCGTCCGGATCGGGAGTCTCTTGCGGAGGCCGCAGCTCTTCAGGCACATGGCGCAGGTTCACTCGAATGCGCGTCCAAGTGGACGATCTGCCTCGCATGGAATCGACCAGCACATCATCCACCGCGAGAAGTTTGGCCACTTCGGCATGTTTGCTCTTCCACCGTTCAAGGCCTGCGAGCGCCGCATCTTTGTCGGGAGAGTTTGCCACCACGATGAGCGGCATTTTTGTCCGCGACTTCTTCGCTCCCGACTTTGCCCGTGAAGAGGACGTAGAGGACGAAGCCCCTGCAACCGCAGATTTGGCTCGCGAAGATTTAGCCCGCGAAGGGGCAACACGCGGCGCTTCGCCTTCCATCTTGCGAAAGTGTGGCGGCCAGGGCGCATCCCCAATGCCGGCAGCTTCGTCCTGTGCCGCGAGTTCGAGCAATTTCTCCAATGAACCTGCGGCAGCGTCCATCGCCGCGTGCGGATTGCCATGCTCCACGAACCGTTTCGGAACCGTGAGCACGGTAAATTCGGCTGGATCGCAGTCTGGCACTTCCTCCCAATGAAGCGGTGTGGACACGCGCGCATCGGGCAGCGGGCGCACCGAATATGCGGAGCATGTCGTGCGATCTTTCGCATTCTGGTTATAGTCCAGAAAAACGCCGTGCCGTTCTTCTTTCCACCATTTCGAACTGGCGAGTGTCGGAACGCGCCGCTCAATCGCACGCGATAAGGCAAGCGCCGCGCGTCGAACTTCGCTGAAGGTCCATCGGGGCTCGATCCGCACGTTCACGTGCATACCACGAGAACCGCTGGTCTTCGGCCACCCCGTCAGGCCGACCTCCTTGAGGGATGCCTTAACCTCAAGCGCAACGCGGATTACGTCTGACCAGCTCACGCCCGGTCCAGGATCGAGATCGATTCGCAATTCGTCGGGATGGTCGAGATCGGCCGAGCGCACCGGGTGAGGATGCAGTTCGATGCAGCCCAGGTTAACGATCCAGGCCAGGCCCGCGGCATCGTCAATCACAAGCTCTTCCGCCGTGCGGCCGGAAGGAAATGACAATGTTGTCGTTCGCAGCCACGAGGGCCGCTCGGTGGGTGCGCGCTTCTGATAAAAGGCTTCGGCCTCGGCGCCGTTCACGAACCGCTTGAGAACGATGGGACGATCCTGAATCCCGCTTAGAGCTCCTGGCGCAACCGCGAGATAGTAGCGCACGATATCGAACTTCGTGAGCTTGGTTTGCCTGGAAAAATAGAGTTTATCGGGATGAGTTACACGTACCTCGCGCCCCTCAATCGACAGCACTTCCGCGGTCTCTTCTTTCTCTTTCCCCACACATAAAGGCTACACCAAGCCTACGCCCGAGAGCGACCGGCCCGAGAGAACGGCCAGAGCGACCGGGCCAGGGAATGATGCTCAGACAAGAATCGGCAGGCCCGACCTACCGGCCCAGCGTTCCGCCAAATCGTGGTTGACCCCGGCCAGAACCTGTGACAAGATTCGCGGAACAAATCGCGAGCCCCGCGCCAGGGCCCGCCATAATTGGGGCGTGCGACCGAGGTGAAGTCATGAAACATAGTCTGGTCCATGGGTCCCTAGCTGTAAGCCTGCTAGGCCTGCTTGTCATCACATTCAGCCTGGGCGCCAGTGCACGGGACGTTGTCCTGCCCGCCGGTACTCTTTTGCAATGTACCTTGAACGAACCTAACTTTTCCTCGGCCACCGTTGACATCGGGGATCCGGTGCTGTGTCATCTCCGCGGACAAACCGAGTTTGGCCAGCAGGCATTCCCTCGCGGCAGCTACCTGGTCGGACATCTCGAGGGGGCGAAAGATCCCGGCCACTTCTGGGGCAAGGGATACCTCAAGCTGCAATTCGACCGTATCGGCCTGCCTACGGGTGACCTCCCGCTTGAGGCCAAGGTCATTGCCACTCGCGGCTATAAAGTCGATAAGCAGGGAAAAATCGATGGCAAGGGTCACCCCAGGCGCGACGTGGTCGAATGGATGATCCCGCCGCTATGGCCCTGGAAGGTACTCATGCTGCCCGCGCGTGGTCCGCGCGCCAAGCTGAAGGGCGAGACCGCCCTGAGTTTGCGCCTTATGGACGACGTTCAAATTCCACAGGTGGCGCAGACGTACGGCCCAAGCTGGCATTTCTTCGGTCGCCCGAGCAATTCATCCTTCGACGACGCGCAACTCAGTAGTCCACGTCCGCACCTTGCGGTCAGGGCAGCCGCATCGGTGGAAATGGGAGCGCAAACCGTTCCGCTCGCGTCTTATGCCAGCTATGTGACGCGCGACGTCAGTTTGCCAGAGAACGTGGCGAGCGCTCCTGGCATGCCTGTCTTCGTTCTGAACACCGGGACAGTCTTGTCGGTCAGCGGCTACGGCTATCAGGACAGCCGCATCAGCTACTCACTCGTTGGCGGGGGCACCGGCGTTATCAGCAGCAACGATGTCGACTGGGCCACAACCACTCGCGTCAACGCGAAGCGCGGAGTCCGGGTCACCCTTCACGGTTCAAGAATCGCGACGGAGTCTGCGGGCTTCTAACCTTTACAATCTCAACCGCCGCCAGCGTGAGCTGGCGGCTTTTCATTGCCCCGAACCAGGAATATTGTTTTCACTCTTCCTGCTTACGCTGGTGCATGATAGCTTGCGCAGTACTTTTTCTCGCCCATGAACTTATCTTGCGACCTCCCGCTGCGCGTCGCATCTTAAACAAGTCCTTGCAATATCCTCCAGCGAAGGAAGACCCTATGCCCAAAGTCAATCTCGCCGAAAAATTCGCCAAAATCTCCGAATACTGGAAGCCCTACATTGCTGCCGAACTGAACGGCCAGCACGTTAAGCTCGACAAGTTGAAGGGCGAGTTCGTCTTTCACCATCACGAGCACGAAGATGAAATGTTTCTAGTCGTCAAGGGCCGCTTCCGGATGGAATTCCGCGACCACCACGAATGGATCGAAGAAGGCGAGTTCCTCGTCGTGCCTCACGGTGTGGAACACCGCCCAGTCGCCGATGAAGAATGCTGGCTGATCCTGTTCGAACCCGCCGGCACGCTCAATACCGGCAACGTCGTCAACGAGCGCACGCACGCTGCGCTGGAGCGCGTGTGAACCCTCCAGCCAGGTTGCGAGTCTAATAGGTGAGCCTATAAGCGGGCCTGATAAACATGGAACTCACCGTCTATTCCGCCGCCTGGTGCCCGGACTGCCGGGAGGCTAAGCGTTTTCTGGCCAAGTACAACATTCAATACAAAGAGATTGATGTCCAGTCGACTCCCGGTGCTATCGATGAAATTGTGAAACGCACCGGCAAGCGCGCCATCCCTCAGTTCGTGATCGACGGTGAATGGGTCCAGCCCTATGATCCCAGGGAGGGATTCCTCTATGAGAAAATGTCCAAGCGCCTGGGAATCAAAATTCCATAGCGCCCGCTTTCCTCAGTGAACCTCGGTGTCCTCTGGGGTAAAAGCAGTCGCGGAAATCGCCCGTACATCGTCTTCAGTACCGTAGTCAACTCCCGCCAGACAAGCGAAGATACCTACTCCAAGTTCCGAGCCTCGCGCGGCGCTATAAGCTCCAAGAGGCTGAAAAGGAACAAGTTGGAGCAAGGACCGCTACTTCGACACTCATGGCCGAATCTCCCATCAACGATCCAGACCCTTCCCCGATAACCGAAGCCCATCGGCAAGAATTCAGCCCCGTGAGCGACTGCTGGCAGCAGATGGTGCAGGCCGTTTTGGGTGTCGTTCTGCTGCTGGGCGCTCTGGCTATGGTTCACTATTACGCTCCGACTACTGCCTTGGGAGAGCCCCCCAGCGATTTACAGAAGCAGGTCCATGAACTGTCGGCGCAAGTCGAGCAGCTAAAACAAGATCAGGCGATGCCCGCAGTCGTCCTTAACCGTTACCGCAATTCCATCGGATACATTTATGGCGTCTACCAGGTGGGATTCTCGAACCAACACCCAGTGGTTCGTGCACGCGTTTCGGGCACTGGATTTTTGGTGGGTAAAGGGCTACTGGCCACCAATCGCCACGTCGCCGAACCTTGGTATGGTGACGCAGAGGCCCAGAAGCTGATCGATCAGGGCGCCACCGGAATGCTGGAGAGCCTCGTAGTTTTCTTTCCCGGCTCGCCAACACCGGTGACGTTGTCGCCGGCATCGGTTTCGAAGACGACTGATCTGGCCATTCTTCAGGCCGAAGACTCAGATGCCGTCCGCGGTCTCGCTGTCTTGCCCTTGGCCAAGTCGCCCGGTTCTCCCGGACAACTCGTCACTGTGATCGGCTATCCTATGGGTATTGCGGGGATGGTTGCTAAGTCGCCCAGCGGAATTTATGAGCGCCTGGCGTATCGCCACAATGACATCAGCGCAGCCAGCGAACTCGCGGCCCTGTCTCTGATTCGCCCCTCGACGACCTGCGGACATCTGGGCGACGTCGTAGGAGACAAGCTCATCTATGACGCTCCCACTGCCCATGGCGGCAGCGGTGGCCCGGTATTCAACACAAAAGGTGAGGTCATCGGGGTGAACTCCGCCTACATGGACGGATTTTCCGGAGGCACCCTCGGAGTCTCCGTAGACTCACTCCGTCCTCTGCTCAAAGAAGCGCAAGTACAGAAGCCGAACTAACAGAATTCATTCTGAGCTGGCGCATTTTCGGTTTGCTGAGAGCGCCCGTATTTCAGCCGCGGACGGGTGATTTCGCGCGCATCACTCCTGTCGCTCCGTGGGAGATCTCTCTCTTCGCCTTGGGTTTTCGCAGTCCAACTCGGATGCCTGTGCCTCTGAAACAGGCGTATAATCGTGGCGTGTCAAGGCCACCTTTACTTGCGGTGTTAGTGCTTGCTGTTCTATGCGGATACGGTCAGGCGCAGCATTCATCGCCACCTCCCCGCGGTCCGCAAGGCAACAGGTCTTCTGGAAGGCGAGGCTCAGGCGCTTTTCACAGAAGGGGTGGCGCGGACTCGGGTTTCTTCCCTTACTACGAGTCATTTGGGTATGAGCAAGGCCAAGATGAAGTAGCGCCACAGCCCCAAGTTGTAGTTCAGCGTATGCCGGATGCTCCCATTCCGAAGGGGCAGCTCATCGAAGTTGCGCCAGCCGCAAATTCAGTGCCCAGACTCTTGCCGCCCACAATTTTCATTCTGGCGAATGGGGAAAGGTTGGAGAGTCGCAGGTTTGTGCTCACGGCCAGCACTTTGAGCATCAGCATCGATCGTCAGCACCGAAACCTTCCGCTCGGGCTGGTTGATATCGACGCGACAATTGCCGCCAATCGCGAGCGCGGAATTGACTTGCGGATTCCTGACGACCGCAACGAGATTTCCCTGGGCTTCTGATCCTCTCACCAAATTCTGCGATCAGTTTGGCACGGTAACAATGCCCCAGGGGCCGTCGCCAACTTTTACTTTCTTCGTAACCGTCCTGCTGCCCAGGTTCACCATCGAAATATCATTCGACGGGCCATTGGCGCTAAACAGAGTTTTCGCGTCGGGAGAGAGCGCGATACCCCACGGGCGCTCGCCGATTTCAAACGATGAGGAGATCTTGTTGGTAGCGGTGTCGATGATAAAGAGCCTTTGTCCACGACCGGTGCTGACGTAGAGGGTTGCACCATCGGGCGAAAGCAATACCGACATCGGTTTAATCACGCCGCGCTCACCCAGCGAGATGGTCTCAATTACCTCGCCCTTTGTGGTATCGACGACAGTGACGGCAGCATCATTTTCTGCACTGACGTACGCGCGTGAACTGTCGGGCATGAACGCCACCGAACGCGGACGGCGTCCAACTTTGAAGGTCTTGATCAGCTTGGCTGACGCGACATCAATCGCAGAGATGGTCCCATTGTTCTCAGAGGTTACATAGACGAACTTGCCATTTGGACTCACCTTAACGCCCTCGGGCTCTTCTCCCACGGGAACTGATTTGGTGACTTTGCCGCTGGTGACGTCGATGAAGCTGGCTTTGGCGTCGTCTTCGTTCGAGACGATGATGGTGCGTCCATCTTTCGTAAGGTCGAAGTTCTCCGGATCGGAGCCGGATTGAATGGTTCGAACCAGCTTATTCTGCTGAACATCGAAAACACCGATGCCGTCGGCGGATTTGTCGGCCGGAGGCAGTTTGCTCTCATCGACGCCAGGGCCAGCCAGTGGGGAACCGCTCAGAGCGATGTAGAGAAACTTGTGATCCGGGCTGGGATGAATGCCGCGCGGCCGTTTGCCGAGAGGTACCGTGGCGAGCACCTGCAAAGTGGAACCGTCAATTTCGCTGAGATCGCCGGATCTTTCGTTGGTCACATAGATGCGGAAGTGCGGTGAGTCCGGGGCCTTTTGTGAAGGGCTGGCGATCGCGGAGGTCAACAGGAAGAGGAGGAACGCAAGGCAAATCTTTGGATAATCGGGTCTCGAGTTCGACATACCCTATTTGAGCATATTTCCGCACGCCGCGATGCCAGCCTACGGAATCGTAATCTGCCAGATGGTTCCGCAAAACAGGTCACAACCCGTGACGCCGCCATTAATCGCCGTGCCATAGAGAGTACCGGTGATTGGATCCCGAGTGACTGTACCGGTTGGGTAGCCGCCGACGGTTGGGTATGTGAATGGGAATAACGTGGACTCGGTCCATGCCCCGCCGACTATGGTAGGAGGCAGTAGTTGGAAAACCGAGCCATCGCCCGTGGTCTTTCCATTTTGACTGCTGGTCGTTCCATACAGAGCGCCGGTCGAGGGATTCCAGGTAAGTCCCGCTACCGGATGGGACCCGCTGGCCTTGCTGAAGATGTAGAGAATGGTCTCTGACCAGGCTGCTTTCGCGGGCGCAAGTTTATAGATGACGCCGTCGTCATTACCGGAGCCTCCGCCATTGGTCACGCCGAAGAGATTGCCGGTGCTGTCAAATAGCAGGTTGCCGACGGCCTTGAACGAAAACAGGATCGACTCAACTGCCAGTTGACCATTGGCGGCGGGCACGAATTTGTACACAGTCCCGGAGTTGAACACACCACCAAGAGATGTGACTCCATAGAGAGCGCCGGAAGAGTCCATGGTGAGCGGGCCGCTGGGAGTGCTGGCGTCAGTTAGATCACCGAACGAATACAAAACAGTTTCGGTGTAGGTTCCTCCGGTCGCGGGCGCAAGTTGATAGATGACTCCGCTATCCCACGTACCTCCCCGACTCGTAACACCGTAAATGATTCCTTGCGTATTCATGGTGAGCGCCGCAGGCGCGGGCAGACGCCCGTCAAAGTTGTTCGCGGTAAAAGCGTACAGAGATTGTTCGATCCATGTGCCGCCTGTTACAGCCGGTGGGACGAGTTTATAGACCACTCCGCAGTTGCAGATTG
>QIAK01000523.1 GCA_003225515.1 Acidobacteriota bacterium
AATCAGACTTCCCGCCCAACGATAGACGTTATGTTCACGCACCTGCTTGCGCATCCGTTGCATGCGAATCTGCTTCTCATCGGATTGCATTTCGAGAGCCGCTCGAATCGCCTCGGCGGTCTGGTCGATGTCGTAAGGATTGACCTGCAAGGCGTCCCGCAACTCTCGCGCGGCTCCGGTAAAGCAGCTCAGAATCAGCACGCCGCGCTCGTCCTGGCGGGTTGCCACAAATTCCTTCGCCACCAGGTTCATGCCATCGTGCAATGAAGTCACCAGGCACAAATCGGCGGCGCGGTAATACGGAGCAATCTCTGCATGGCTGTGCTGCCGGTTCAACAGCACAATGGGCTTCCATTGATCCGCCTGGAATCGCCAGTTGATCCGGTCCGCCTCCGCTTCCACTTCGGCTTGCAGGTCGTGATAACGCTTGATGTGGGTGCGAGTGGGCGCGCCAATCTGCACGAACGTAAACACGCCTTGATAGCGTGGATACTTCTCCAGAAAACGTTCCACGGCCAGGAATCGCTCCAGAATCCCTTTGGTGTAATCCATGCGGTCGACACCGACGCCCATAAGAGCCGCCTCGACGCCCAGACTCTTCAGCAGCGCAGCTCGTTCCTCATAAGCTGATTCGCGAGCCACGGGGTTCGCGCTCTCCGCCGCTTCAACGCTGATTGGGAATGGTCGCACCGACGTGTGATGGTCCAGTCTCTGCACCGAGAAGTGCTCCCAGTCGATGCGCGACTCGACCACCCGGTCTACTGTGTGCAAAAAATTCGTGCAGTGCGCCTGAATATGAAATCCGATGAGATCAGCCCCCAGCAACCCGTCCACCAGTTCGCGTTGCCATGGGCAAATTCCAAAAGCTTCCGGATTCGGCCATGGAATGTGCCAGAAGATGGCCACCCGAGCGTCGGGCCTGCTCTGTTTGATCATCCGCGGCAGCAGCGCAAAATGATAATCCTGCACCAGCACCACCGGCTTGCTGACATTCGCCATTTCTTCCAATAAGGCGTCTGCGAACTTCCGGTTTACATCCTGATAATGCTGCCAATCGCTGGCTCGGAAAAGCGGACGAGTATGCGCGATGTGGCAAAGAGGCCACAGCCCCTCGTTGGCGAACCCGTAGTAATATCCTTCCTCTTCTTCTTTGGTGAGCCAGACTCGGCGCAGCGTGTAGTGCGGGTCATCCGGCGGAACCGGCAGACGGTCGTTCGCGTCCACTGAATCGAGGTCGGCGTCCCCCGATCCGTGCGCGACCCAGGTTCCATCGCAAGCCCGCAACACTGGCTCGATCGCCGTCACCAACCCGCTCGCAGGTACATTTACCACTACGGACTTGCCGCGCCGCACATGCATATAGGGTTCGCGGTTTGAGACCACGAACAACCTGCCATCTTCCAGGCGGGTACTTAAATTCACAGCGAGACGGTCCGCTGTCCAGATCGATTCCCCGCTTTCCCGCAGCCGCGCTTCCATTTCCGCCGCGGAGCGAGCCGTATTCAAGCTTTCCGCAAACGTCGCCACCTCCCGCGCCAACGGACGAAACATCTCCAGATCCGGAACTCTGATCCGCACCGCACCTCGTCCCGTGCGCAACGCTTTCATCCAGTTCGCGGTTCGCGCGATCGGCCCGGCAATGCTCCAACGCACGATCAGCAGGGTGATTAGAACAATCAGAACCACGTGCGCCAATGCGCTTAGGAACGTTTCCCGCCAAATCCTCAAGCTTTCCTGCCGGATGTAGCCGGAGTCGTGCACGATTGCCAGGCTTCCGATCAGTTCATCTCCGCGATGCAGCGGCAAGGCGTAAATGTGGATGGAAGAAATTCCCATCCTCAAGAAAGCATCCGTGTCGTGATTGTTCTTCAGCGATTGCAGCACAATGGCGGGAGCGCTCGCCATCAATGGCTGAATATTTGTGGTAACCGCAATCGGATGGCCTTGCGGATCATAGACAGCCAGCCCCGCCAGATGTTCGCGATTCGCAAACTGCTGCACCGTTCGTTGCAAGGTATGTTGTGCGTCCCGCTCCAAATCCCGTTCAACATTTCTTGCAAGGCTCTCTCCCAGCACCTCAGCCCGGCGCTGCAAATCTTTCTGCATCCCCCGGTTCAGGACCATTACCTGATAATACGAAGTGCATAGCGATACCAGCGTCACTCCAATAAT
>QIAK01000524.1:0-1272 GCA_003225515.1 Acidobacteriota bacterium
GACCCTTGTAGTAGTTGTCCCAGTTCACATCGAAAGAGCCAGGCATGATATTGGCGCGGTTTAAGGTGGTGAAGCCCAGAGGGAGACCATTCACAGTGATCTTCACCGGCGTACCACTCGCGTAGCTGTATTGTCCGGAGAGCGCCCAGCCGCCCAGCAGATTTTTCATGAGGGCTCCTCCGTGGTTCAAGATCTTTTTCCCTGGTCCAATTGGGAACTCGTAAACCTGACTGATGCTGAGCACGTGAGTTCGGTCGTCTCTGGCTACGGACCACTCGCCGTTCGGATTGAACGGGTCCAGACCCCTGACGTTGGAGCTCGATACAGCGCTATCTGTATTCGCGATGGTCTTCGACAGAGTGTAGGCCGCTAGTAGGGTTAGGCCAATGCCCGTGCGCTTTTGGAAGCTGGCTTGAAGCGCGTCATATTTGTCCGCGCCGGTCGTATCGAACGGATTCTTGATATCGCGGAATTGCGGGTACGGCGACAATGCAAAGCCTAAGTGTCTGTCCGGCCCCCAGTCGGACATGAAGTTGTCGTACGGCGTATAGAGACCATCGAACTGCCCGAACCCAAGATTTTTTAGAATAGCCTGCGAGTCGTCACTGGTCCAAGCCTGGCCTACGAGCACGCAGTCGGAGTCGTGGAGCAGACCATCCGGGCAAAGTGCCGCCGGAATTTTAGGATCGATCTTAATTCGGCGGATCAGGGCAGCAGGCAAATGTAAGTCGTGGGTGTGCACGTAAGACACTGAAGTGAACATGTTCCACGGCAATTCCCGCTGCACTCCAAGGGAGAACAACTCGCTGTAACCCTGGTCGATGTGTCTGTGAATCTCATTGGTATTTACGACGAACATGTCCGGCGAAAAAGGGAGCTTGGCAGGTGAGGGAAGCGGAGTAGTGTCCCATTGGCCTAGCCCGGGAATTTGTGCGTTACTCTCCACGAAGAAATTGCCATCCAGGACGTCTCCGAAATTTACGGCCACCTGATTAGTCCCATACTCAAAAGCACCTGTGTTCAAAAAGCTGAACGAGACCCCGGTTAGTAGTACAGTTTTGCGATTCAACTGATATGCGAATCCCAGGCGGGGACTGAAGTGCCGCCACTGCATATCGGGGTGATCCCACCCAACACAGCCGGTACAGTTTTTGCCCATAACTTCAAGCGTGCCCAGTCGCGGCTGCCCGGTGGCCGGGTCAATAGCGTGCGCATTTGGAATTTCTGCATTGAAAAAAACAAGTCGATTGGCTTGGTTGTCGTTAGAGAATG
>QIAK01000524.1:1279-2105 GCA_003225515.1 Acidobacteriota bacterium
CGGAGCCCAACATTTAGGGTAAAGCGCGGAGTGATTTTTATATTGTCCTGAAAATAAGGTGCGATATAGAAATTGCGCAGCTTGGTCATCGGTGCATACCAACGCTCCGCGCTGCCTGCGTTGCCGAGCACGAAACTGGCGAACCCGTTTCCAGTGAAGTTACCATCTGGATCGTTCACCGGGTCTGCAGTCGTCGCTGCTTCAAAGGCAAGATTGCCGGCACATCGTTGACATTCCTGGTCATCCTGGAAGGTGCGGCGAATGTCCGCTCCAAAGTTGATGGTGTGACGGCCCCTCGTGTACAGCCAATTGTTGGCAAGTCCCAGGCCGTGTTTACGATTAATTGAGTACTGCCACCCAGATGTGCCCCAGTTCACAGGCTGCCAGGGACTACCGACAAAGTTGATGCCGGGCAGAAACACCCCACCACTGGGAGAGGGCTCGACGCCGGCAAAGCTGCCGATCGGTTTCTGCTGACGATAGTTAAAGATCTCACTGGTCCAACTGATTCCCGCAGTTACCATCATCCGAGACGTCACGGCATGAGAGTAAGTAACCAGTAGACCGCTGCCAAACCAATTATTCGTAGTCGTATTGTTCAGCGGATTGTCTATAAAACCACCAGCTATCTTTTCTTGATTCCGCCAGTAGGCTCCATGGATGGCTTGCCTGGGATTGATATTGTGGTCGAGCGTAAGACCCCACACCGTGTGCGCCAGGAGTGGAACAAAACCGGATTGAAAGTTGTCTATTTCTCCCGACGAGGTTGGCTTGGGAACAAAACCTAAGAGCGACTTCGAAACTGTGCTGAAGCAACTCTGCGGGA
>QIAK01000536.1:0-2549 GCA_003225515.1 Acidobacteriota bacterium
GCTGCGATGCGATTGCAGAACGGGCACATCCGCCCCCAGCGCATACGTAGAACCTGTGACACTGCGGACCTGGAGCAACCGCTCCAGCCACGGAGAGTACGATGCGAAGCTGCAACCGGTAAATCCATGCGAGCAGATCCAACGATCGAGGTGAAACGCCTGCACGATATAGCTCACTTGCTCGAGCAACAACTCCTCGAACACTCGCAGTACGGGCAAGCCTTCAATTACCGGTGTGCTCTGGAGCAGTTTCGAGACCAGCAGGTACGCCACCGGCAAGGCCGCGTCCACGGAGCCTAAGATTTCATCCGCCCGGTGACATTCCTGAGCGGCCCGCAGACACGGACTGTCCGGTGCAAATTCACAGAGTAGCCCTACGCTTCCCGTCGCGCCGGTAAGATCTCCATCCCCCGCGTAAAAATGAAGACTCTTGGACATGTAATGAAGGGCAATGTGCCGGAGTACCTGACCGGAACACAGTCGTCGACGATTAGCGTGCGGAAGACAGGTTACGCATCGCTTTCATTCTTTTTTCCAGCCATTCCCACTGCTCCTGGCTGTCTAAATCGCAGGCTTCTTCCTCAGGGGAAACAACTCCCACCGTTCTGGTTCCATATAACGACTTATGCGCCAGCACCGACTGCGTCCTTGCGGCAAAAACAAGTCCGTCGCGATGGTAAGCCGGAGGCAACAGTTGGCGTGCCGTGATTGGCTCGTCGCCTCCCACGCTCGGCTTCAGCAGTCCCTCAGGCGTCTCCATGTAGACCCAATGCGGATTGTATTCCAAGGGAACTGGACGAACTGAGATCGCACAATCCGCCTCCCGCTCCCACAACTCCGAAATACAACGATCGATCGTTTTTGCGCTTCGCAGAGGACTGGTCGGCTGAAGCAGGCAAATTGCATCGTAATGCTCGCCCTGACTCTCAGCCCAATGAATGGCATGCAGAACAACTTCAATCATCGGGGTGGAATCCTGTGCCAGAGCGGATGGCCTGACAAAAGGCACTTCAAGTCCTACGGATTTGCCGGTGGCAGCGATTTCCGCGTCGTCCGTACTGAGTAGCACTCGGGAAAGACGGGCGCTTTTCTGCGCCGCGCGCGCTGTGTAGGCGAGAAGCGGTTCACCATCCAGCAACCGGATGTTCTTTCGGCTGATACCTTTGGAACCGCCGCGCGCCGGAACTATACCCAGAACCGTGTGCTCGGAAGTTTTCTCCATTCTAAGCCGACGCAACCTGCCGGACTCCGTTTCTTAGAAATACCTTGGGCATACTAAAAATAATCTTGGTGAAAATCGCACCAGGTGGCTTTTACGTGATCCGTTAGTATACCGGACTGGCCCCGAAATCACGACCAGTCAGCCGGTCACTAAGGGCGCCACCCATTCAAAATTCATCACAAATTCGCCGCGGTTTTTGGTCGATCCAATGCTAAGATGTTGCACGAACTCTCCATCACTCGGTGCGAAACAAATCCCTGCGCGACGGACCAGCCTCTTCGACCGGGACCTAAGGCTTTAGACAGGATAACCCTGTTCGATCTATGGAGCAGTTATAGAATCGTTGAGGAGCAGAATGGATTTCGGACCCCTGGTACCGGCCAACAACCCTGCCGTTCGTGAAATACAGCCGACCCAAAGCTTCGACCCGGGAAGGCCGATGGGGCCGCGCCTCTACTCCGACCTTCCCTCGCAGGAATCTACCATTGGCGAGAGTCTTCGGATTCTGCGTAAGCGTAAATGGCTTATTTTGGCGTCTCTGGTAACCATCTTTTCTGTCGTCGCCATCGCCAGCCTGAAGTTGCCCAAGGTCTACGAAGCGAGCGGCACAATCGAAATTAACAAGCCGGATGCCAGCCTTAATTTCCAGAACTCCACCACATTCAGTCTGGATTATTTCGACCCCACCGAATTGGAAACTGACATGAGAATTCTGCAGAGTGATCTTCTGGCTCTGCAGGTAATTCGGGACTTAAACCTCGATCGTCGTCAGGAGTTCTCCGGCCAGGCGCCTCCCTCACCTTCGTCCTCGCTCGACCTCACTCCCGACCCCCTGCAAAGTGATCCCGCTCAGGCCTCCGCTGCGATTGGCGACTTCAAGAGCAGTTTGAGAGTGAATCTAAGTCCCAATACGCGCATCATCGAGGTCCACTACCGCAGTCGCGATCCGCAGGTTGCAGCCACTGTGGTCAACACTCTGATGCAGACTTACGTAGAAAACAATTTCAAGGCCCGCTTCGATTCCACCATGCAGGCCTCGGATTGGTTGCAGCGACAGCTCGTGGACCTGCAGATGAAGGTCGAAACGTCGCAGGAAAAACTTGTGCGCTACCAGCGCGAGCACGAAATCCTTGGCATCGATGAAAAGCAGAACATCACCATGGCGAAGCTGGACGAGCTCAATAAGCAGCTCACCTCAGCACAGAGTGATCGCATGGACAAGGAAGCTCTATACCGCCTGGTGGAATCGGGAGATCCGGATGCGATCGCGTCCAGCGCCGGGGGCATAGAAACCGGCGCCGGTTCACAAAGCGCTTCCCAATTGCTC
>QIAK01000536.1:2611-5004 GCA_003225515.1 Acidobacteriota bacterium
ACCCCAAGCTGACTCACTTGAATAATCAGCTGAACGAAATCGACGCCCAGATCGTCGCCGAGATGAAGAAGGTCGCCAGCAAGGTTCGCGGTCAGTACACAACGGCTCTGCAGCGGGAAAACATGTTGCACGATGCATTCGAAAAGCAAAAGCAGGAGGCTAACAAGCTCAACGAAAGCGCGATCGAGTACACATTGCTTAAACGCGACGTCGACACGAACCGCCAGCTCTATGAAGGTCTGTTGCAGAAACTGAAAGAAGCGGGTGTCTCCGCTGGATTGAAGTCCAATAATTTCCGCATCGTGGACACAGCTCGCCCTCCGACCGGCCCCATCGAGCCGAACATTCCACGCAATTTGATGTTCGCCGTCGTCCTCGGCTTGGGCTCCGGCGTCGGTCTGGCCTTCTTACTCGAAGGATTGGATAGCACTGTGCGCACCACAGAGCAGGCGCAGATGATTTCCGGCCTGGCATCTTTGGGCATGATCCCGCTCGGTTCCAAGTCAGCCCGCGAGGGGCCCAATCCCAAACGGTTGGTGATCGCTACCTCCAAGGAAGCCGTAGAACTCGTCACCCAAGTCAGGCCGCAGTCCCAAATGGCGGAGTCTTACCGCGCTCTGCGTACTTCCCTGCTGCTGTCGAATTTAGGCGCTCCGCCCAAGGTTATCCTCAAGAGGGCAAAACGACTACCAGCATTAACTGCGCGGTGGTTTTGGCCCAGAAAGGGGTCCGAGTCCTGTTGATCGATGCCGATTTGCGTCGCCCCAGCATTCACAAAACTCTCGGCATGGGGCCGCACAGCGGATTGAGCAATGTATTAACCGGCAGCACCACCACCGAGCAGGCAATCACGCGCACGACGATCCTGCCCAATCTGTTCGTGCTCGCTGCTGGAACGCCGCCGCCGAATCCGGCCGAATTGTTGGCGTCTACCAATATGCGAGACTTGCTGGCTCAACTGCGCGAGCAGTATGACCACATCGTAATCGACACGCCTCCTTCTCTGTCCGTTACCGACGCTGTCGTGCTTTCACCTCGCGCCGATGCCGTCGTGCTCGTGATTCGTTCCGGACAAACCACCAAGCAGGCCCTGCGCCGCTCGCGTGATGTTCTCACTCAGGTCAGCGCGAACGTAGTTGGAGTTCTGCTCAACGCGGTGGACCTGAGCTCTCCCGATTACTACTACTACTACGAATATCAAGGGAAGTACGCGCGCTACTACCGTGAAGATGACTCGTCTGAGCACGATCATGACGAGGAGCATGCCGTCGAAGAAAGCTCTCCCTCATCGAGTAGCGCTTAACAGGAGTTCTCTGTTTTCACAACCATGAAGATTGCTTTCAACACTGCAGGACGCAGGTGGCTGGTTGCGATCGGCGCATTCGCCACGCTCTCCGCCTATCTTGGCTTGGCCGCCAGCCAATTCGCGGCTTCGTGGTTCGGAAGCCGCGTCGAAATGAAGAGCCTGCAACGATCTGCGCGGCTCGATCCCGGTAACGCCGACTACCGTGATCATTTGGGCCGGTATTACGATCTTATGGCTCATGATCCGGCATCGGCGGTGGCGCAGTATCGCGTGGCAACGCAACTGAATCCTCATTCTTCCCGGTACTGGTTCGATCTCGCCAGCGCTTTTCAGGTTCTAGGTGACACCGTAAATCAGACTGCGGCTCTGGAAAGTGCTATCCACGCCGATTCCATGACGCCCGACGTCGCCTGGGAAGCAGCCAATCTCTACCTGGTTCAGGGCCAGAATGATAAGGCTCTGCACGAATTTCGAGTCGTGCTCGCGAACGATTCTTCACTCGCTCCAGCCGCTATCCAGTTCTGCTGGCGTATCGAACCCGATGTAGACGCACTTCTGCGCGACGTGGTACCGCCTCGCAATGACGCCTATGTGCCCTTTCTCAAACTGCTCGAGGCCAAACAGGAGACTGCCGGCACTGCGAAGGTTTGGAGCGCACTTATGCAAACCAATCAAACTTTCGAGCGCCGGACTGCCGACGAGTACGTCAAGTATTTGATTTTGCAAAAAGATGTCGATCAGGCCGTGCTGGTCTGGCAACAGACTGCTCATCGCTTCGGACTTTCCTCTTACCTGCCAGCTCCAGGCAATCTCATCGTCAATGGCAGTTTCAATCAGGACATATTGAATGCCGGTTTCGACTGGCAGTATCAGAAGGAATCAGGGATCCAATTGACTCTCGACCCGAACGATTTTCATTCCGGGCGGCGGTCGGTCATGATTACATTTGATGGTCCCGGAATCAGCGACGCAGGCATTTATCAACTCGTCCCTGTACAGCCCCATACCACCTACGAGTTCAATGCCTATTACAAGACCTTGGAGCAGCAGGGCGCGGGTGGCCCGCACTTCACGATTCAAGACATGT
>QIAK01000537.1:0-456 GCA_003225515.1 Acidobacteriota bacterium
CAGCTAAAGCATTTCGGCGTTCTTTGCTGCGCCTAAGGAATGGGAGAGCCGTGAGTGTCGTGCCGAGGGAAATTCTGAGAAGCTAAATGACAACTGCTTCACCCGCGCCAGGCGTTGTAGCAGGGGATGCGACAACAGCGTCGCTAATGTCGGATCCAGAAGGAAGTGGCCGTAAATGGGATCATCGATGCCTTTGGCCTCCAGTCGCTCTGGTACCCTATCCGTCAGCCAGCGTCTGCCCATTTCCCTTACCGCGACTGGCAAGATTCCTGTGCTCGCGAGTTTAGAACTAAGCTGATCCCGCTCCCTCGTACGGTTCTCAAGCTCGTTGCGCAGCTGAGAAACCAGCCTCGCTGCTGCCGCTTCGGGTGACTTCGGTCGTTTACTCTTCATTCGGCCAGTTCCATAGGCGGAGGCAGTAAGTTACCTTTGTGCTCCAGATGTCCCAGGATGCAA
>QIAK01000537.1:634-3434 GCA_003225515.1 Acidobacteriota bacterium
AGGAGTGTGACTCTAACCACGGCCGATACCAGTTAGCTACTGCCGCACCGACCCCAAAAGCGACGCCGACAAACCATCCGAGTTTTCTGAAGTACCACATCTTCGAGTAACTCGAAAAAGCCACACTACACACGAACCGCGCGGAGTACTGGTAGATTGAGGTGCGGCGATAACTCCCTAATGATCAATGGCAAAGCAAGGAAAAGCAAATAAAGAATGCGTGGTGTAGCGGAAGTGCTAAGTCTTGGAGGCTGGGACCACGAAGCTTGAAATTCACTGCATGATAATGACGCCGAAGGCTTCCATCACTTTTCTTCGTAAGATCGTTTCCAGTTGCCAGAGGTCTGCCAAGGAGCCAGATGCCCTCCTTGCACGTTCTTTGCGCACGACAGCCCTGAGCCTGCCGAAGGGGTGGGATTCCGCGACTACTGAATCAGCGTGCCGCACTATCGCTGCCGCTACGCGATCTCCCGGCTCCAGATTCAGAAGCCGGACGCCTTGCGCGTTGCGGCCGGATTCGCGGATCGTGGTCGAGTCCATGCGGATGATTTTGCCGTAGTGGCTGATCAGCATGACTTCGGCGGTTTCGTCGACTTGCGCGATGGCGACGACTTTGCCGACGCGCTCCGTCGTCTTGAGATTGATCACGCCTTTGCCGCCGCGGTTGGTGAGCCGGTATTCGTCGGCGGGCGTGCGCTTGCCGTATCCGTTTTCCGTGACCGACAGAATGAGGTCGCCTTTCACGGCAACATCGATTACTTCCGGTTCAGCTTCTGCGGGCGCGCCCGCAACGGCTGACGCGGCCGTTCCCGCACTCGCAGCCGAGGCGGCATGTTCTGTGCCGGGTTTCGCCGTTGTGGCCATGCCGACTACGTAATCTTTCTCGTCGAGGTCGATACCCCAGACGCCGTAGGCGGCGCGGCCCATCGGCCGCACGTGGCTCTCGTCGAAGCGCACCGCCATGCCTTCATGCGAAGCCAGGAAGATGATCTGGTTGCCGTTCGTGATGCGGGCCGCGACCAGTTCGTCGCCGTCTTCAATGGCGATCGCATTGATACCGTTGGAGCGCACGTGCATGAACTCGCGCAACGCGGATTTCTTGACCAGGCCCTTGCGAGTGGTGAAGAAGATGTACTTATTTTCCTCTTCGAGATTGCGCACGGCGAGCATGGTCTTTACGGTTTCGCCGGGTTGCAGGCCGATCAGGTTGCCCACGTGCTTGCCTTTGCCGGCAGCGCTGACATCGGGAATTTCATAGACCTTGAGCCAGTAGACGCGTCCCTTGTTGGTAAAGATCAGAATGTAGGCGTGCGTAGACGCGAGGAAAAGATGCTCGACGAAATCTTCGTCTCGCGTCTTCATCCCCGTACGGCCCGTGCCGCCTCGGCGCTGCATGCGGTAGGTGGAGATGGGCGTCCGCTTCATGTAGCCCGAGTGGCTGACCGTGACCGCAACCTGCTCGTCGGCGATGAGATCTTCGAGGACGATCTCCGCCGCTTCGTCTTCCAGACGGGTGCGGCGCTCGTCGCCGTAGAGCTTCTTCACTTCTTCAAGCTCTTTGATGATGACGTTGCGCAGCTTCTTCTCGGAGCCGAGAATCGATTCGTACTCGGCGATGTTCTCGCGGACATCCTTTAACTCGTTCGCAATTTCATCGATGGAAAGCTTGGTCAGGCGGTGCAACTGCAGTTCGAGAATCGCGTCGGCCTGGCGGGTGGTGAAAGGCTTCTCTACATCGGGCTTCGGAGCGCGGCCGGTGGTGTTGATGTCGATTTTCTTGCCGCCAAAATACAGCACCAGGTTTTCGCGAGCGTCGGCGCGGTTGGCGCTGCCGCGAATGATGGTGATGACGTTATCGAGGTGATCGAGGGCGGTGAGATAGCCTTCGAGAATGTGCTCGCGGTCTTTCGCCTTCTGCAGCAGGTAAGCGGTGCGGCGGCGGACAATGTCGACACGGTGCTCGATGAAATATTTGATGGTCTGGATCAGGCCCATTTCGCGCGGCTGTCCGTTGACCACCGCCAGCAGGATCATCGAGAAGCTCTCCTGCATTTGCGTGTGCTTGAAAAGCTGGTTCAGAACAATTTGCGGTTCTGCCCCCCTCTTCAATTCGACTACGATGCGCATGCCGTCGCGATCGCTTTCGTCGCGAATGTCGGAAATGTCCTCGATATCTTTGTCGTTGACCAGTTGAGCGATGCGCTCGACCAGTTTGGCCTTATTCACCTGATAAGGAATTTCGGTGACGATGATGGCTTCGCGATCTTTGCTGAAGGTTTCAATCTTCGCCTTGGCGCGCATCATGAAACGGCCGCGGCCGGTGCGGTAGGCTTCGAAAACTCCCGCGCGGCCGTGAATGATGCCAGCGGTTGGGAAGTCTGGGCCTTGGACGAATTTCAGAATTTCGGCGAGCTGCGCGTTGGGATTGTTCACCAACGTGATGGTGGCGTCGACGATCTCGGTGAGATTGTGAGGAGGAATCTTTGTGGCCATGCCGACGGCAATTCCGTCGGAGCCATTGACGAGAAGATTCGGAATACGCGCAGGAAGAACGTCCGGCTCGATCTCGCTGCCATCGTAGTTGTCGTGGAAATCGACGGTTTCTTTGTCGAGGTCCTCGAGGAGCGCGGTGGAAACTGGGGCCAGCTTTGCTTCCGTGTATCGATCGGCGGCGGGCGGGTCTCCATCGACGGACCCGAAGTTGCCCTGCCCGAAAATCAGGGGATAGCGCAAGCTCCAGGTCTGCGCCAGCCGAACCAACGCATCGTAAACCGCAAGGTTGCCATGGGGATGGTACTTG
>QIAK01000538.1 GCA_003225515.1 Acidobacteriota bacterium
TACGGAGCACTCAGTCTGTGTCTCGATCAATCGAGGCCAATACGCCCGGTTCGGTCGGACCCAATGTGAATGTCACAAATAAATCTGGCGCGCAGAGCGAGACCAGCGTGGCCGTCGATCCCACGAATACTATGCACGTCCTCGAAAGCGTGAACGACCTCACGAACACGGCTGCTGTCTATGAGTCTGAGGATGGCGGCGCAACCTGGACGAACAGCAATCTCACCACGAGTGGATCTTTTTGCTACGACACTTGGATTGCATTCAATATGAACGGCGACGCCTTCGTCTCATTCGAGTGTTCCGATCAGCGTATCGCCTACAAGCTGGCCGGGACTTCCACCTGGGTTGCAACCAAATTTACGATCGCCGGAAGCGCTCCCGATCGTGACATGGTGACGGTCGACAATTCTTCCAGCAGCCCCTACTTCGGCAGCGTCTACATCGGTTATGACGACAACGGGAAGAACAACACTCCATATGTCCTGTACTCGCGAGATGGCAAGGCTAACTGGGCCCGCAGCGCGGCCATCCCGCATACCAACCCTACGATTGGAGTGAACGTCTCGACCGCACCGGACGGCACAGTCTACGCGTGCTGGGAAGACTACTCAGGCAAGAAGCTTTATTGTTCGAAGTCCACCGACGGCGCAGCCACGTTCGGCACAGCAGTCGTGGTCACCACCTTCCGCATGAACACCACGGGATTCTTCGTTTTCATCCCACCCCAGAACATACGCGGCATTCTGCCGTTTCCTATGACCGCGGTTTCCCCGGCAGGAAACGCCCACTCCGGACGCTTGTACGTTTCCTACACCGATGTCGATCCGGTAAAGAGCAATACGAACATTTACGTCCGCTATTCTGATAATGGCGGTACGACCTGGTCAGCGGAGACGAAGGTGAACGACGACACGGTTAACGCTTATCATTTCCACCACCAGATCGCCGTAGCTGCCAATGGAAGAGTCGGCGTGAGCTTCTACGACACACGTCGCGACGCGACCTCAAAGAAGACCGACCGCTTCTTCGCTGTCTCCGTCAATGGTGGCGTCTCCTGGAGCAGAAACATCAGGATCACGACGGCGCAGTCCAACGAAACGGTGTTGGGGGTCGATGGAAATCAATACGGCGATTATCAGGGAATTTCCGTGGATTCGGCCGGCACCTTCCGTTTCTCCTGGACGGATTCGCGCAATCCCGGCGCCCAGAAGGAAGACATGTTCGGCGACCGGATAAGTCTGGGCACTACTCCATAACCTAAACTGCGGCACTCACGTTCAGAGAACCACAATGACAAGGCCGGCAGCGCACATGCGCAGCCGGCCTTTTTCAAAGCTCCAGGTTGGCCAGCGTCTTCAGAGGCGAAGGACCCAACCACAATGGCGAATCAGGATTACGCAATCATTTCATATGCAACAGCCCGCGCGAGTTCGCGGTAAGCTGCGTCGACTATCAGATCTTCTGCTGTTTCCATTTTCCCCGCTTAAATAAAATTGCACTCGCGATTGCCATGGAGGTTTCAGCGATCGCGATGGAGAAGAACACTCCGTTGGAATGCATCTTCAGAGGAATCGCGAGCCAGTACGCCAGGGGGATTTCAAACAGCCAGAAACCGAAGAAATTTACGATTGTGGGCGTGAGGGTATCTCCGGCGCCGTTGAAGGCCTGCATCATGACCATGAAGTAGGCGTAGCCAAGATTGCCGTAGCTGACGATTCTGAGACAGGCTGCACCAAGCGGCACGACTGCCGTGTCCTGAGTAAACAGGCGGATCATCGGTTCCGCAAAGAGAATGAAGATGATGCCCACGAATCCAAGGAACATCATGTTGTAGAGTCCGGTGCGCCAGACTGCGCTTTCCGCACGCTCCGGCTTTTTCGCGCCCAAGTTCTGTCCCACAAGCGTGGCTGCGGCATTGCTTAATCCCCAGGAGGGGAGGATTACGAAAATGACGATGCGAATGGCAATTGTGTATCCCGCCAGCGCTGCCGCGCCGAAAATGCTCACGATGCGCACCAGCCCGATCCAACTGGTGTGGGCGATGGCAAATTGAA
>QIAK01000539.1:0-200 GCA_003225515.1 Acidobacteriota bacterium
GCAAATTTGACGATACCGAATTGCTGGTCTTCATGTATGAACTGAAGGCCGACCTGAACGCCTATCTGACGCGGCTGGGGCCCGGCGCTCCCGTGCACAATTTACAAAACATCATCGAATTCAATGAGCGCAACCGCCAGAAAGAGATGCCGTACTTTGGCCAGGATTTATTCGTGAAAGCTCAGGCCAAAGGATCACTG
>QIAK01000539.1:353-822 GCA_003225515.1 Acidobacteriota bacterium
TGCTGTCGCGGGTTATCCAAATATCAACGTGACCGCCGGATTACTGTACGGCTTGCCGGTAGGAATTTCTTTCTTTGGCCGCGCCTGGAGCGAGCCAAAGCTGATCAGCCTGGCCTACTCGTTCGAGCAAGCCACCAAGGCGCGGAAGGCTCCGCGTTTCCTGAGCCGCATCGATTAGTTGTGAAATAGACGGTACAGATGCATGCAAACAGTTAGACTACTCCCGTTGCGTAGGATCGCAGACTTATCGTTAGTATGCCGCTCAGGTTGCATCCACACTCTCACGCTCTCTAATCTTCTCCTGCGTTTTACTTCTCCATGTTAGCCTTGACTTATAAGGGGGTAATAATGACGAACCTGAATAAGGTAGTCAGTTCCCTGCGGAACGAGTACGCCCGTCTCGGAAAAGAGATGAGCAGAGTAGGGAAAGCGCTGGATGCGCTCGGCAGTTCTGGCGGGAAATCGTTCA
>QIAK01000539.1:958-1426 GCA_003225515.1 Acidobacteriota bacterium
GGGCTTCAGCGGGAGCCTACCCAGCACACTCCGGCAAAAACACTTCACCGCAAGGTCGCCAAGGCACCCAAAGAGCGTCAGTGATGCAGCTTTGAGTTAGGCAGGTACTTAGAGTTGTGATCCTGAGCGTAGCCGCTTTTCAGGCGGAGCGAAGGATCTCCCGCACTACAGAGGATCGGGGCTACGCTCCTCGCGAGATCCCCACCCCGCCGGGGAAAGCGAGATGACGCCTGTCAGCACGCTCCGGGTTTACAATGTCCGTCATCTTTGCCTCGAGGTGCAGCCATGAAGATTGGTTTTTCTCTGCCTAACATTGGGCCCATCGGCACTCGGGAAGCTATTTCGAAAGTCGCGCAGCGTGCCGAGGCTCTGGGCTACAGCAGCTTGTGGACAATCGAACGCCTGCTCTGGCCAGTGAAGCTGCAAAAGCCTTATCCCGGTACACCCGACGGACATTTGCCTGAGGTC
>QIAK01000539.1:1483-4368 GCA_003225515.1 Acidobacteriota bacterium
GGCTGGGCACCAGCGTCCTCGATATGCCGTATCACAACCCTGTCGTGTTAGCGCGACGCCTCACTACACTCGATGTGCTCTCCAACGGACGTCTCAACGTCGGATTGGGTCTGGGCTGGAACAAAGACGAAATGGACGCAACCAACGCCGACATGACCAAACGCGGCGCGCTGGCCGACGAATTTTTGCCCCTGCTGAAAGCCCTCTGGACCACGAACCCGGTTGAATTTCACGGAAAGTTTTTTAATGTACCCAAGTCATACATCGATCTTAAACCCGTGCAGAAACCGCATCCTCCCATCTACCTTGGAGCGTTTGTCCCAGCGGCGCTGAAACGCCTGGCAAAGTTCGCTGATGGATGGAATCCGGTCTTTCTTCCGGTGTCCGTGATGGCCGATATGTTTACCAGCATTCGTCAGATGGCAAAAGAAGCTGGACGCGATCCCTCCACCATTCTCATGGTGGTGCATGCCGGCCTGGACCTCACGGACAAGCCCTTGGGCAAAGACCGTGGAATCTTTTCCGGATCGCTCGACCAGATCGGTGATGATGTCAAGGCCTGCGCAAAGATCGGCGCTCACGAACTGTTCTTTGATCCCGCCTTTGCTCGGGAAGGACAATCGCTCGACTACTGGCTCTCTCTGCTGGACCGATTGAAAGGAATGATGAGTGTGAGTTGAAAAGCGGCTTGCGGATCTAGATGTCGCCCCACGCGGTGATGCGTTCAGGAGTGATGCGCAAAAGAGCAGCATCCTCCTGCAGCATTTCCCCACGATACTGTGGGTACTTCGCCCTTAAAGACTGCAGAGCGCGCTCGCGTTCCCCTGCGGCCGAAACCAGCTCGGCTTGTCCTCGCACCAGCACGTACCAGAGAAGGGTCCAATCTTCTTCATAGTGATCCACCAGCAACGCCACCTGCGGCGTCTTCTCGATGTTCCTCAGCCGGGCCAGCCGGTTCGGAGCCACTCGCTTCGGCTTGCCATCAATCGCGGAGTAGAAGACGTTCGCGTCTAACGCAAAGCAGATAGGAACCAGATGCGGGCTCTGTTGATCGTCGAGTGTGGCCAGCCGCGCCACCCGGGCAGCGTCCAGTTTCGCCCGAATTGCGGCAGAGATCAGCGGAGGTTTATTGGCCATGGCACTGGCAAGTTTCCGATCCATTCTAGCCCGCATAGTACGAACATCATAAGTTCTGCTCCGCCTAGTTCCAGCGGAACCACTTCAGCGCCAGCACAAACGAAATTCCTCCCCACAAGCCCAGTATCAGCAGACGAGGCCACTGCTGCAGCAGCGGCGTGCCCTCCAGAATGCTGGCGCGGAGCGCGTCATCCAGCGCAGTCAAAGGAAGTGCTTTGATAAAGGGATGGATCGCGGCGGGAAACCGTTCGTAAGAAAAGAAGACACCCGAGAAAATCCACATCGGCATCATGACGAGATTAATAAGCCCGCTGATACTCTCAATCTTCTGCGCGCGGCTCGCCGTGAGCAGGCCGACGCCTCCGAAGGTGAGCGATCCCAGGCCTCCTAGCAGCGCGATCGAGGTGATCGACCCCAGCACGCGCATATGAAAGAAGATCACGCCGAAAACCAGCAGCAGGCCGATTTCGATGACCATCAGAAGCAGCCGGCTGGTCATGATGGCCAGCAGAAAATCTCCGCGGCGCATGGGCGTGCCCACGAACTTGAGCAGCTTGCGTTGCCGCATGTCGACCAGCGCGAAGCCGATACCCCACATGCCGGAGTTCATCAGGTTCATCCCGAGCAGCCCGGGGATGAGGAAGTCGATGTAACGCGAACCCGGCTCGGATGAGCTTGTCGATTTGGTCGCTACCACATCCTTACGCCCTGCGCCGGATTGCAGCGCATCATTTACTTCGGCTCTCGCCAGAACACTCTCGGGCCGCGCAGGATCGTAGCGGTACTCCAACCCGCCATTGCCATCCGGCGCAATCACCAGATCGAACTTGCCCAGGCGGAAACTTTTTTGTGCCTCGTCTGCGGGCAGGATCTGCGTCTTGAAAAGCTCCGCCTGGGACGAATGAGCGAGAAGCGATACCGTATGCTGGGACTCAGTCCCGTCAACGATCGCCACGCGAACCGCATCCGCGGGCTTATTGCGGAAAGCGATCCCCAACCCAAGCGCCAGCAGAAGCGGAAACACGAAGACCCAGAAAATCACTTCCGGCTCGCGCTTGAGTTCGAGCAGCCGCGCCATCAGCAGATGGGAGTAGCCAGCCCATCGCCCGTTGCGCCGCGGCGGAGTGCGCTGCAACTTTCCGCTTGCGGCCGGCGTTTCTTGTGCAACACTCATAATCACCTTCAGCGGATCGCCTGCACTCGGCTACGACTTACCGCGCCTGCGGCTTCCACTTATTTAAGAACTCCAGCAACACTTCCGGCGTGAGCCTGCGAGCGTCTTCAAACTCACCGTTTTTCTGGCTGACCACCAGCTTGCCGTCCGCTTCGGCAACCGCGAGTGTCGGGATTCCCTTGTTCAGCGTCGCGTCGAATTGCTTCACGATATCGGCGTTCTTGTGTTCGTCGGGGCCAAGGTCCACGTGGACAACTTCATAGTTCGCAACCAGGACCGGCGCCAGATCAGGACGTTCAAAAGCCAGGTCCAGCACATGACAGTCGAAGCACCAGTTGGCGCCAAAGACGAGCAACAAGCGCTTGTGCGCGCGCGCCGCCTTCTCTTCGGCTTCCTTAAGCTCGGCATGCGTATCGACGCTGGCCGGATAAATATCCTTCTTCATATCCCTTGGCTGCTGAAGCCGCGGAGCATCCGTCCTTTCCACTGACAACAGCCGCCACTCATCTCCTTGCTTCCGCCAGTACTGATCGTCGGTCACGGTTACAGTCTGTCCGTTCGGCAGACCCGAAAC
>QIAK01000540.1:0-446 GCA_003225515.1 Acidobacteriota bacterium
CAATGTGCCAGTGGTAGTGGTCATTGCTCGAATCCTGCGTAGGCGAGCTGTGAATGACCAAGTTGTACGGCGGATCGTCCAGAACACGGTTAGCTTTGTTCAGCAACGTGCGGATCGCTTTTGCCAGGTTCTGGAACATGCGGGACGACGAATTCTCAAATGCCGACTCATGCTGCTTGGGCAAAATCCATGTCTCAAAGGGAAACCGCGGGGCATAAGGCGCGATGGTCAGGAAGTCGTCATTGTCTGCGACTACCCTGATGCCTGACTCCGTCTCCTGACGGGCGATATCGCAGAAGACGCAGCGCTCTTTATAAATGTAATACTGCTTGGCGCCTTCGATTTCTTCCGCGACATAGATAGGAACGACTGGAAGCGCAATGAGTTGCGAGTGTGTGTGTTCCAGCGTGGCACCCGCTGCTTCGCCGTAGTTCTTGAAAATCAGA
>QIAK01000540.1:579-2846 GCA_003225515.1 Acidobacteriota bacterium
TTCATTTTGTCGAACAGGCCCTCAGCCTGACGATCAAGGTTGCCTTCTATCCCAAGCGCGGGAAATTTGTTCGGCACCACCCGCACCGTCCAACCGGGGGTGTCACGCTGCGGATGCGATCCATTCTGGTTGGGACGGTAGGCCTGGATTTCAGGCGGAGTCTTGGCTTCGTTTCCGTAGCAAAAAGGGCAAAAACCGCCCTTCATCTTTACTGATTCACGAGTGAAGTCTGTGGGACGTTTGGCGCGGTCGGTCGAAATAATGACCCAGCGGCCGACGATGGGGTCTTTTCTGAGTTCGGGCAAGTAATCGTTTCCTCCACCCGCTGCCAATCGGGTGCTTCCATTTTACGATGAGAGTGCCGCATTCTGAAATAGCTCGAAGGTCGGATGCAGCGCGCCACCTTCGTAATAAACCGTGATCACGTCAAAGCGCCACTGCGGCGCCTGCGGAAACTGCCGCCGCGGGAGCGAATGCAGGTAATCGCGAATTACAATTCTCAGGTCTCGGCGCTTTTTGCGATCAACCGCGGCATGAGCGGGCTTGACGTCACGCGTGGTGCGGGTCTTGACTTCGATGAAGCAGAGCACGTCTTCGCCACGGTTCTTCGCCCATCCAATCAAATCAATTTCGCCGCGATGGCGTGCCGTGCGAAAATTCCGCGCCACCATGACGTAACCGTTCTTGCGCAGATAGAAGTACGCGTCCTCTTCGCCTCGGCGGCCGGTTCGCAGATGAGCGGGAGTTTTGGTGTGTGCCTTTTCCGGGACAAGTCGGTCAAAGCCGTGGAGAAGTCTTTGCGTGATGCGGCCTGAAAACATGAGTCAAAACCTCTACCACAGAGAACACTGGGTTACACAGAGGAACGCCACAGAGCAAGGCCATGTGTCTGGTCACAGCCTCTGTGGATTTGCTCTGTGTAACCCTGTGTCCTCTGTGGTTGGATTTTGAATTCTCCACCACAGAGAAAAGTGAGTTTCACCGATAACAACCACAGAGGCCCGCGTGCGTCGCGTCCATCTCTGCCTTCGAATTTCATGAGAGGCCCTATAATCAGAAACAAGGAAACCGGCCATTCCGCCTGAAAATGACCACCCTGCGCGAACAGATCGCGACCAATGTGCTCACCGTAACCAAGTTCCGTGAGCTCATGCGCGACATGCGCGAGAACCGCCCCAACGACGATCTCGAACTGATCCGCAAGGCCTACGAATTTTCTCAGCGCTACCATTCCGGCCAGCAGCGCGCCTCCGGCGAACCCTATCTCGTTCATCCGCTCGAAGTCGCGCTAGTCCTAGCCGAAATGAAAATGGACGCCGTCTCAGTCGCCGCCGGCCTGCTCCATGATTCCGTCGAAGACACTTCCATCACCATCGTCGACATTCGGAAAGAATTCGGAGAGCAGGTGGCGCACATCGTCGAAGGCGTCACCAAGATCAGCCAGATAGATTTTTCTTCGCAGGAGGAACAGCAAGCAGAAAATCTCCGCAAGATGATGCTCGCCATGGTCGACGACATCCGTGTGGTGCTAATCAAACTCGCCGACCGCTTGCACAACATGCGCACCCTCGAGCACCTCCCTCCCGACCGCCAGCAAAAAATCGCCCGCGAAACTCTCGACATTTACGGCCCCATCGCCCACCGCCTCGGCATGGGAAAAATTCGCGGCGAATTGGAAGACCTGGGTTTCCGCTACTTAGATCCCATCGGCTACCAGCAAGTCCACGACGCAGTCGAAGCCCGCCGCAAAAAGGGCGAGCAATTCCTCTCCGCCATCGAACGCGAACTCAGCGACAAGCTCCGCGAAGCCGGCATCACCGCCAAGGTCGAAAGCCGCATCAAGCGCCTTTACAGCATTCACAAAAAATTGATCAAGCAGCGCATCTCTGTCGATCAGGTTTACGACCTCTACGCCATGCGCGTGATCACGCGCTCGGTGCAGGATTGTTATGGCGTCCTCGGTATCGTCCATAACATGTGGCGGCCGGTCCCGGGTCGGATTAAAGATTTCATCGCCATGCCGCGGCCAAATCTTTATCAATCGCTGCACACGTCGGTGATCACCGAAGAAGGCACCAGCTTCGAAATCCAGATTCGCACCGAAGAAATGCACCGCATGGCGGAAGAGGGAATCGCCGCCCACTGGAAATACAAAGACGGCCCGGTCTCGGTCAAAGATGAAGAGCGCCTCGCGTGGTTGCGGCAGGTAGTCGAGTGGCAGCGCGACGTTGCCGATCCAAATGAGTTTCTTTCCACGCTGAAAATCG
>QIAK01000018.1:0-1207 GCA_003225515.1 Acidobacteriota bacterium
ATTCTGCCTCGTTAATACCAGCGCCACCGGCGAATGCTGCAGTTGCGCGATAATCTTCCACGCCTCCGTGACTTCATTGGCGTCGCCGGGACGAAGCACGATCAGGTTAGGCATCGCCCGCAAGGAAGCCAATTGCTCGATGGGTTGGTGCGTCGGACCATCCTCGCCCACACCGATGGAATCGTGCGTGAAAATGAAAATCGAGGGGCACTCCATGAGGGCGGCCAAACGGATGCTGGCCCGCATGTAATCACTAAAATTAAAGAAAGTCGCACCGAACGCCCGAATTTTTGAGACGGTAAGGCCATTCACGCTCGCGCCCATCACATGCTCGCGCACGCCGAAATGCAGATTGCGGCCGGCCGGAGTCGCAGCTTGAAAATCTCCCGCGCCTTCAAACTTCAGCGTCGTTTTATTGGAAGTTGCCAGGTCGGCCGATCCCCCAATGATCCACGGCACATTCTGCGCCAGCGCGTTCAGCACCTTGCCCGAACTCTCGCGCGTTGCCACTCCTTTGGCATCCGCCGGGAACGTGGGCAGATTCTTGTCCCAGCCCGCCGGAAGTTCCCGTCGCTGCATCCGGTGTAACTGCTCCGCCATCTCCGGAAACTGCTTCGAATATTCCCCAAACGTCTTTGACCACTGCGCCCGCAACTCGCGCCCCCGTTTTCCAATCCCTTCCCGGAAATGCTCGCGTACGCCGTCCGGCACCAGAAACTTCGCATCTTCCGGCCAGCCATAAAATCTCTTCACCGCCTTCACTTCATCCTCGCCCAGCGGTTCGCCATGAGCCGCATTGGTGTCCTGTTTATTCGGCGAGCCGTACCCAATGTGACTGTCGACCATGATCAGCGTCGGCCTGTCGGTAGTTTTCTGAAAGGTGTCAAACGCCCGCGCCAGCATTGCAAGATCGTTGGCATCGGACACGCGAGTTACGTTCCATCCATATCCTACAAAGCGTGTCGCAACGTCTTCACTGAACGACCAGTTGGCGGGGCCATCGAGGGTGATGGAATTGTGGTCGTAGATCCAGCACAGATTCGACAGCTTCAAATGGCCCGCCAGCGATGCCGCCTCGCCCCCAATACCCTCCATCAGATCGCCATCCGAGCACATCGCGTACACGTTGTAATCGAAAATCTCCAGCCCCGGACGATTGAAGTTCGCCGCCTCCCACTTGCTCGCGATCGCCATCCCAACGCTATTT
>QIAK01000018.1:1322-1916 GCA_003225515.1 Acidobacteriota bacterium
TCGAAATCTGGCTGTCCCGATCGTCCCCCCCCACCTCCATGAGATACATCATTGCGTACAGCAACATTGATGCATGGCCGTTTGAGAGTACAAACCGGTCCCGGTTTAGCCACGTAGGATCAGCGGGGTCGTAGCGCAGGTATTCCTGCCACAGACAATAGGTGACGGGCGCCAGGCCCATGGGCGCGCCGGGATGTCCTGAGTTGGCCTGCTGCACGGCGTCAATGGCCAGAGTTCGAATCGTGTTAATGCACAGCGTGTCCAGTTGCTGCCCCGTAACCATTGCCTGTACCTGTTCACTGGCTACCATGCGATTCCGCTCCTCAGCCGGGCGTCCGCCGGTGCGATCGGCCCATAACTACTTAGAGTTTCCGAACAAAGAAAGGGTTCAGTACGCAGAAAGTGTATCAATTTCCGCGCGGACGTGGATTGAGGTACGGTGAAAAACTATGAGGGATGAGGGAATTACATTACTTCAGCAGATTGAGATACGCGTTCTCGGCCAGGGAAGATCCTCGAGTGGTTTGCTGCACGAATTTCAGGAATTGGCGGAGGTTGTCGCGTTCGCTGGATGCCATGCCTTCAAAGTGGACG
>QIAK01000018.1:1921-9897 GCA_003225515.1 Acidobacteriota bacterium
AGAGCAAAGCCCTTTACCCATATTTTTCCGTTGGGCACCCAAAGACCGATTTCCACCTTTGCTCCGGGCTTGACCGGACTCGCGGTTTCAACCAGACATCCGCCGGCGCTCGTGTTGGAAAGATTGCCCCAGATGGGCACGGGGAATTCATCGACGCGAAGTTCGACCGCTACGAAACACTTAATGCGAGGATGGCGGCGGCGATCGCTACCCCAGTTAGTGCTGAACAAATCGGGTTCAAAAGGAGGTGTGTCCGAGGCCGGAGTCGGAACGGGCTGCGGTTGTGGCGAGGGCGTCCCCGCTGGGCCAGAGTTTCCCTTGGCCAGTCCGCCAGCTTTGATTTCACGCATTGCCGCCAGCAGCGCCTCTTCGCGCTTCTCAGCCGGAGCTTCGCGATAGGCCTGCAGCAGCTTTCCGACGTGCCGGACAAGGTCCGGATCGGACAGTATTCGAGTCCAGTCAGTTCCTGTTGCCGCACTCATCGAATGCACGTATCCATTCTTGAAATTTTGCGAGTCATGACTAGATTGAACCGAAGGTCACCGCCATTCAAGATGACCTTGGTCACGTCCAGATGTTTAGCCGACGTTAAACGGGGCCGAATACCAAGCAGGATTTCAAACTTCCCAAGGCGAGATCAGGGGCCTATCCTACTGATTTTCAAATACAAGCTGCACTACTTCGGTAGTCTCGCTTTGTCCGGACTCAAATTTCCACTTTGCAACCGCATCAAGCGCCGAGTCGACCAGCACCGGATTTCCGCCCAATACTCGCGCCGATTTCACCAAGCCGTTCGGTCGAACGATAGCCTCTACGCGCACCACGCCATGGAGGTGCATCTTCTTCGCCAGTTCCGGGTAATTCGGCGCGACCCGCGATGCAATCCTGCGCTCTGGTTTGGGCGATTCGGAACCGCTCTGGGCGACTGCCAAGCTTGTCGTTGCCAATGCAACGATCACAACCGCGATGAGTGAAATACGGTTCTTCATTGTCGTTCCGTGAAGATTTAGATTAGTGTGCGCTAGCGGTCTAAGCAAAGCACCGAAGATATTGACCTCCGGGTGCCGGCCGTAAGCTGGCTTGAATGCGCTCTCATTTGTCGATCAATCATTTCCGGTTGACCGGCAGGAGATAGCAGTTCCGATGTTCAACTGAAGATCGTTTGCATCTCCAAAGGCTGCAAACGAATCAAACTGGACGAGTTATGCTGTGAGGCGAGGAAAGGACAGTTCGACTCCCTCAGGATCTCGAACGCTCCCACGACAAGAATGCACTGCTCATTGCAAGTGATGGTTTCCCGAACAGCGTTTTTCTGTCTTTCGCTAGCAATGCTCGGCGCCCCTCCGGGCCTGTTCGCTCAGGCTCCAGATCAGGCGACCGGAGCTCCGAATGTCGCTCTCCCGGGAACCCAAAATCCTTTCTTAGGAAGCGCACCTGAGGGCCAGGCGACGGCTGAGGTATTGCAGATTGATTTCGGTGACGCGATCGATCGCGGCTTGCGCAACAATCTGGGACTGCTGCTGGCCAGCGACCAATCCCAAATGGCTCGCGGCGAACGTTGGAAAGAGCTGAGCGAGTTGCTTCCGAACCTCAGCGCTCATGTGATCGAGAACGTACAAAACCAGAGTCTCGCCGCCCTCGGGTTCAACAAGCTTTTTCCTTTGCTCAGTCCTCCCGGCTCGAACCCGACCACCCTTCCGCGCGTTACTCCTGCTTTCAACTACTTTGACGCACGCGCTACTCTCAGCCAGTCAATCTTCAACTTCAAGAATCTGGAGAGAGAGCGTTCGGCGTCAGAAAGCCTGAAGGCTGCGCAATTCAGTTACAAAGATGCGCGGGAGATGGTCGTGCTTGCCGTGGGAAATTCTTATCTGCAGGCCATTGCTGCCGCGGCCCGCGTGGAAACCAGTGAAGCCCAGGTTAAGAGCGCACAGGCTCTCTACAGTAAGGCTGCCGACCAGCAAAAGGCAGGACTGAGTCCTGCCATCGATGCCCTGCGCTCGCAGGTCGAATTGCAAACACGTCAACAGCAGCTCATTGCGGCCCGCAACAATCTCGCCAAACTAAAGCTGAGCGTGGCGCGAATCATTGGTTTACCTCCGGGACAAGAGTTTGTCCTGACTGAAAAAGCGCCGTATCAAGAACTGACCGCGCTTCCAGTCGACACCTATCTGCAGCGCGCCTACACTGCACGTGCCGACTATCAGGCGCAGTTGGCACAAGTGCGCTCGGCGGAATTAGCGCGCAGATCGGCTGCGGCCGGCCGCTATCCGACGCTCGATGTGAACGCCAATCTCGGTGACATTGGGGTGACGCCCAGCCAATCGAATGGTTCCTGGCAGGTGACTGGAGGAGTAACGATTCCGATCTTTGCCGGCAATCGCGTTCATGCGGATGTGCTGCAAGCCGACGCCCAACTGAAGCAGGCGCGCTCTCAATTGGGGGATCTCCGCGGCCGCATCGATTATGAGGTTCGCACCGCACTGCTTGATCTCAGCGCCGCAGCTGAACAGGTTGAAGTCGCCCGCAGCACAGTTGATCTTGCGGAGCGGGCCCTGACTCAATCGCAAGATCGCTTCACCGCCGGAGTTGCCGACAATCTTGAGGTCGTGCAGGCGCAGGAGAGCGTTGCCAGCGCCCACGAAGGTTACATCGAGAGTCTCTACGCCCATAATCTGTCGAAAGTGGAGCTTGCGCATGCCATCGGCGACGCCGAAGAGAGCGTCAAACGATTTTTGAAAGGCCATTAATACGTATGGAGCAAACCACACAAAGTCCGACTCAGGAACAGAAGCCGGAAGCTGACAGGCCGGCGAGCAATACCAGGCCGTTACCCGCGACGGACGAAGATTTCCGCAGGCGTTCGCGCACGCAGAGTTCCGGCTTTCGGATCGCCGTGGTGATTGCGCTCATTGTTCTGACCGTTGCGGGATTCTTTGCCTACAGGTACTTCTCCAGCTATGAATCCACTGACGATGCCCAAATTGATGGCCACGTGAATTCCGTCAGCCCTCGCATCTCAGGTCATGTCGTAAAACTCAACGTGCAAGACAATCAATATGTAGCCGCCGGAACCGTGCTGGTAGAGATTGACGCGGCTGACTATCAACTTGCTTACGATCGCGCCAAAGCGGATTTTGAGGATGCTGAAGCTGCCGCCGTTGCCGCCGGGGTGAACGTTCCTATTACGTCGATTAATACCACCAGCCAGGTTTCATCTACCGAAGCGGATGTGAGCAGCGCGCGCGCCGGCATTCAAGTTGCCAAGCAACAATTCGAAGCGGCAAAGGCCCAACTGCAACAGGCGGAAGCGAACAATTTGAAGGCACAGAACGATCTCGGCCGATACAAGCAGCTGATTGAGAAGCAGGAAATATCACAGCAGCAGTTCGATCAAGCAACCACGGGTGCCGCGGCGGCCGCTGCGGCGGTTGCAGCCGCACGCGCCAGCGCCGATGCGGCCCAGCAGCAGGTCACTCAGGCGCAAGGGAAACTCGTCCAGGCACAGGCGAATTGGAGCACTGCCAAAACTGCGCCCAGGCAGATGCAGATCATACGGGCGAAAGCCACATCCGCATTGGCAGAGGAGCAGCGCAAGAAAGCCGATCTCGATCAAGCTGCGCTCAACCTGCAATACACGAAAATTGTTGCGCCGGTGAATGGGATCGTCAGCAATCGCACAGTGGAAGTCGGACAGAACGTCGCGCCTGGCCAGGAATTGATGAAGATCATCAATCTCGACGATATCTGGATCACGGCAAACTATAAAGAAACGCAGCTTCGAAATATGAAGATCGGGCAACGCGTCACCATCGACGTCGATGCGAATGGGAGATCGTACAACGGCAAAGTGGACAGTGTGGCCGGCGCCAGTGGCGCACGCTTCAGCCTGCTGCCGCCGGAAAATGCCACGGGCAATTACGTAAAAGTTGTACAGCGCATTCCAGTCAAGATCGTGCTCGATCCGGGCTCTAACAATGATCACCAGTTGCGTCCCGGCATGTCGGTGACGCCGAAGGCCTGGATCCGCTAATGAGTGCAGCAAGCGCAACTTTGGATCAGGCGGATGCCTGGCGTCCTGCGTTCAACCCGTGGATCATCGCGATCACGGTGACGCTAGCGACGTTCATGGAAGTACTCGATACTTCCATTGCGAACGTCGCTTTGCCGCACATTGCCGGAAGTCTCTCGGCCGGTCAGGATGAGAGCACGTGGGTGCTGACCTCCTATCTGGTTTCGAATGCGATCGTACTGCCGCTCAGCGGCTGGTTGTCGTCCATCATAGGGCGCAAGAATTTTTACATGGGCTGCGTAGCCCTGTTCACTATCAGTTCTTTTCTATGTGGACTCGCGCCCAACCTGGCGACGCTGATTATTTGCCGCGTACTGCAAGGTGCGGGCGGAGGCGGCTTGCAGCCCAGCGAGCAGGCCATTTTGGCGGACACGTTTCCGCCCGCTAAACGCGGCATGGCCTTCGCCGTTTATGGGATGGCGGTCGTGACCGCTCCCGCAATTGGGCCAACTCTGGGCGGATGGATTACAGACAACTTTACCTGGCGCTGGATTTTTTTCATCAACATCCCTGTGGGCATTATTTCGCTTCTGCTGACCTCGCGGCTTATTCAGGATCCGCCATATTTCAGGCGCCGTAAGCTTAGCGAAACCCATATTGATTACGTTGGTCTGGGATTCGTGGCATTGGGACTTGGAGCTCTGCAGATTGTCCTCGATAAAGGTCAACGGGACGACTGGTTTGAATCGAACTTCATCCTCACGCTCTCATTGGTCGCTGGAGCAGCGCTGATTTTTGTGATCGTCTGGGAGTGGAGAAACAAAGATCCGATCATCGATCTGCATCTGTTCCGCGATCGGACGTTCGGAGTCTCGAATCTGCTGATGTTCATGCTGGGCTTTGCCCTGCTAGGAAGCACGCTGTTGTTGCCGTTGTTTTCGCAAACCCTGCTGGGATACACAGCGGAGCAGGCCGGTCTGGCTCTTATGCCCGGCGGGTTCACGATCATTCTCCTGCTGCCGCTGGTGGGATTTCTGCTCTCGCGCTACACCCCGCGATGGCTTCTTTTGTTCGGTCTTGTAGTGTTGTCGTTCTCGCTTTTCCACATGACGGGATTTGACCTTGACATTGATTTTCGGACAGTGGCCGACGCGCGCGTAATCCAAGCCGTAGGAATGGCGTTTCTTTTCGTTCCGATCAATACCGCGGCGTATGCATTCCTGCCTCGTGATAAGAACAACGCAGCCTCGGGCCTGATGAATCTCGCCCGGAATATTGGAGGCAGCGTGGGAATTTCCCTGGTCACGACTCTACTCGATCGCCGGACCCAGGTGCATTTGACTGATTTGTCCAGCAATCTCACTCAATCCAACCCGGCATTGCGATCGATGATTCAGGGAGCGTCGCGCGCCATGCAAGCTCACGGTGCGAGTGCCGCGGGCGCAAACCGGCAAGCTTACGCACTGTTGCAGGGTACAGTGGGCCGCCAGGCTACCATGTTGTCCTATATCGATTGTTTCTGGTTTCTTGGAGTCGCCATTCTGGCGATGATACCGATGGTTTTCCTGATGAAAAAGTCGAAACCCGGGGGGGGAATCGCAGTACACTAAAAATGACCATGTTCCGTCTCGTTACCATCGAGCGCGAGTACGGCAGCGGCGCAGCCGCTATTGCCGCAAAACTCGCGGAACACCTGGGGTGGAAACTCTGGGACCGGTTGATCACGCAAGAAATTGCGCGCGTCGCCAACGTCGATGCTTCCGCGGTGATGCAATGCGACGAGCGCTGCGACAGCCGTCTCCATCGGCTTGCCAAATCATTTTGGCGCGGCAGCTACGAGCGCAATTCGGCAGCTCTCGGCAGCCAGGTCTTCGACACCGACCGCATGATGTCGATGATGTCGGAAACCCTGAATAAGATTGCGAGGGAAGGGAATGCGGTGATCGTAGGCCGCGGCGCTCCATATTTATTGCGGGAAAATTCGGACGCGTTTCATGTTTTTCTCTACGCTCCCCGCGCCGAAAAACTTCGGCGGATTATGGCTCAGGGACACCGCAAAGATGAGGCGCTGGAACTGGTGGATTCCGTTGATGAAGAGCGCATTGCCTACGTGAAGCACTATTTCAATGCCGACTGGCCCACGCGATCGCTGTACCACATGATGCTGAACACTGCTGTGGGGGACGATTCGATCGTACAGACGATTGTCGATACTATGCGGCTGGTTGAGGGACGTCCGAAAGCGACGGACTACGAGCACCCCAACGTGACTGCATCTCCTCGATGAGCTTTATTCCTCGATGACCTTTCTTTCTTCTGTTCGCTAATTTTCGTGCTTCGTGCAGGAATTCTCGCGCTAATCCACAGTGCCAGATCTTTCGTTCACAACCGGCGGCCGAGCCGGGCGTTGCGGCGCTGGACAGCAGTTCCCCTCGCAAACATCCGGTCGCGGGCCGAGTGTGCCGAGCGCCCTACGCTCGGCTCCGGCATTCATGCGCTCCAGAATCAGCTCACGAATCGTGGCGACGAACTTCGGATGCACGCCTACGGTTTTTGCCCGTGCCATGGGCAAAGAGAGCGAGCTGCAAAGCTGCCGCGCCTCAATGTCGAGGTCATATAAGACCTCCATGTGGTCCGAAATAAAACTGATCGGAGCCAGCACAACTGCGCTTCCCAGGTTGCGTGCCTTCACGTCGCGCAGATAGTCGAGAATGTCCGGCTCAAGCCACGGCTGTCCCGGCGCGCCACTGCGGCTCTGATATACAAGCGCATCGTTGGAGATCGCGAGTCTTGCCGAAACCAGCTTTCGTACTTCTTCCAGTTGGCGCACATAGTCAGACGTATTCGCCATTGAAATTGGAATGCTGTGCGCGACGTAAACAATCTGAATATTCTGCCGTGAGTCGCTTGGAATTTCGTGCAGAGCATCACGTACGCGATCTTCTGTCGCCTCAATGAATCCGGGATGGTTAAAAAAGGCGCGCAGCTTTTGGACTTCCGGCGCTCCTGTCACTTCGCTTTGCGCGCGGATAATGTCCTCGCGATACTGACGACATCCCGAATAGGAACTGTACGCCGACGTCACGAAGGCGAGCGCTCGTCGAATGCCGTCCTGCTTCATCTTTTGAAGCGCTTCGGTCAGCATCGGATTCCAGTTGCGATTTCCCCAATAAACGGGGAGCCTGGGTCCATGTTGCGCGAGTTCGCTCTCGAGCGCTGCGATGAGTTCGCGAACCTGCTGGTTGATCGGGCTCTTTCCGCCGAAATGGTAGTAGTGTTCCGCAACCGCGAGCATGCGCTCGCGAGGAACATTCCTTCCGCGCAGCACGTTTTCGAGAAATGGCATTACCTCTTCGGTGGACTCAGGTCCGCCGAAAGAGACAACAAGAATGGCGTCGTACTCACTGCTTTTCATAAAAATCTCAGCTACGAACCAGAAAACCTTTGGTGGCGAACGTGAAACCGAACTTGGCTTCGGGCGCGGAATCGTGTCGATAATCGTGCGGGTATGAGATGCATTTGTACGCATTGTAAATACTTGGGCAATTCGTTGTGAACGGGGCCTCGCGTTTAACGCGGCTGCTTGAGGACTTATTGGGCAGTTCCAGTTTTCACAACGGCAACGGTCGTCGAGCTTTCAAGGGCAGACGGCGGGGCCGTTGAGAATGGCCGGTCCAGTGAAATATCCATCTCGGTAAAACGTGGAAGAACCACATCGCGTCCCTGACGTGTGGCCATGTACACGCCCGACACGCAACTGGAGACAATGCGAGCAGTGCCGGCCGTGGAGGCGTCGGTTGCCGTCGATACGATGGCCTCGATCACGAGTTGAAGCGCATCGTCGGCTTCTTTCGAAATTCCAGCGCTGAAAGCAATATTCATTGCCATCCACGCTTTGCCTGGGCGTTCGCCATGCAGACCGCCCTCGGCATCCATTCTGGTATGCGAGCGGGCGTCCAACTCT
>QIAK01000541.1:0-1991 GCA_003225515.1 Acidobacteriota bacterium
GATGCTGGAGCACCTTGGGGAAAAGCAGGCGGCTCGCGCGGTTGAGCAAGCGATATTCAGGGTCCTTGCGAACTCTTTCGCACGAACGCGAGACATCGGGGGAAAGGCGAGCACCAGTGAGATGGGAGAGGCCATTGCCGCCGAGGTTTCAGCCGCGGCGGTGCCTACGCGGTAGTTCCAATCAGATTAAATAGTAGATTGAGTTGGGGGGAGGTCCCGCTGCTTTCACAGCGGGGCCTTTCGCACTTTCGCACTAGGGGAGGACATCGTAAACCCGAAGCTCCGCAATCTGTTTTTCATGGTGCGGAACCGCCAGGTAAAACTTGTTAAGTTCCGGGACTAGGACCCCCGTCTTGGCTCTGAACGAAGTTGGGATGTGGCCACTGCGGTCGTAGTGGTCGGCATCGATCTGCTGAAACACATCGAGGAATTCGGTTCCAGCGAAGTAAATCCGCTTGCGCTGGCTGTCGTAAGCCATATCATCGACCATCGCCGCGGCCGGATAGCTGGCCACAGCCTTGCCTGAATCCGTGTCCAGCACAATCAGCTTGGCCGGATCGCGTGTGCCGACAAACAGGCGATGGGAAGCATCGTCCAGCACGATCGCGGTGGGTTTCTTCGCCACTGATGTGACCGGCCAGGTCGCGAGCAGAGCGCGACTCCCGCGGTCGAACACTTCTACAGTACCATTGCCGCGGACGTTGACGAACATGCGGGGCCCTGATTTCTCGAAAACCATGCCTTCGACGTCGTCTGAGTCTATCTTGATTTCAGGGCCCGCCTTGCCGGCGTCAGTGTCCACCACGGTGATGTAGGCGTTGGGAAGCTTGGCATCCTTGCCGCCATTTACGACGTACAAGGACTTGGTGGACGCATCATAAGAGCTTGCATCTGCCCCTTCGCGCAGCTTGATGGTGCCGACCGCCTTGTACGTATCAGTCTCGTAAATCTTGACCTCACCAAGATCTCCGTCAACCACGAAAAGTTTCTTCAGGTCCGCTCGATATAGCAAGGAATGTGGCGCCTTGAGGTCGGCGATTGTGTGGATGACTTTGTAGCTCTTCAAATCGAAAACCAGGACCTTGGAGTTCTCTTCCGCCGTGGCAAACAACCGGTTTCCGGCGACATCTGCCAGAAGATGATCGAAATCCCCGTCCTTTAGTTCAGGTAGGGGCGTTGTGTGCGAGAGTTTGAGCGGAGCCTGCTGAGCAGAAACTCCGACCACGAATGCGAGAATGAACGCGAGCACGAGGAAGGCGCACGATGTTTTCACTTTGTCCTCCAGTTTGAGAAAGGCAGTTGAGAAGAAGCACTGCGATATCCATAACCCATTACACGCGGACATTCTGAAGCAGGCATTAAGGATTCATTAAAAACGATTCACCGCTTTGGATACCCGTGCACAGCCGCCACAGACCGCTAATCGCTTCGGCACTCTGCCGACCTTGATCCGGGTTACTTCACGGCGGTTCTTGACATCAATCACCGTGACATCATCAGAATCCGTGTCGCTGACGTACAGATACTTCCCTTCGGGCGTGAAGGCCAGCCAGTTTGGGCCACCGCCAGTCGGCACCTTTCCCGCAATCTTTTTCGCCTTAACGTCGTAGACGTATACGCAATCATCCAGCAGACTTGTCACCCAGAGTTCGGTACCGTCGGGCGTCAGGGCGAGGCCGTGCGTAAGTGTATCGGCAGTCTCGTACTGCAGAGTATGTGGCGTGGGATGTTCGGCGGGCATTTCCACGCGTTCGAGCACCTTCTTGTCCGGTATGTCGACAATGACGAACCCGTGGAGGTCGGCGACGGCGACATACATGGTCTTTCCGTCGGCGCTGACCGCATAGGGGCGCGGACGGCCGCCGGTGGGAATCACCGCCGAGTAGTCCATCTTCTCCAGATCGATAACATTAATCTCGTGCGATCCCATCGAACTGACGTAAACGTAGCGATTGCTTCCGGCGTTCAGTGCGTTGTGCGGCTCGTTGATG
>QIAK01000541.1:2008-2589 GCA_003225515.1 Acidobacteriota bacterium
CTACGATGTCGACTTGGTTACCATCTCGGATTGGGACGACCGCATATTTTCCATCGGGTGTAACCGCAACCTGGTTAGGACGGCCGCTCACCTTCACAGTTCCTACCGTCTGCCGAGAACCCGTATCGATGATTCTCAGCGTATGGTCAGACTCAACCGTGACGAACAGGCGTTTGCCGTCAGGCTGAACCGCAACACCGTGAATGCGATCTCCGAGTTTGATGTCGCCGACGACCTTCAAGGTAGCAAGGTCGACGATGCTGACGTCATCACCTCGACTATTCCCGACGTAAAGCAGATTCTGTGCCGTAGCCGTTGCCGCACTCCACGCCAGTAGGCAGCCGAGCAATATCCTCATTGCTAAAGAAAGTTTCTGTCGCACGATCGATTTCCCCTCGCTCACAGACTATCCCTCAATCCTGAATACTCCCTGCAGAGCATTCCTTGATCCCGCAAGGTAGACTAGGCGACTACGATCCGATCTTCGCCCGCTGCGGCCCGCCTGCCCACTGCTAGCATCAGAAGTCCAGCTGCAATCAAACTCGCTACCAGGTACAGCAATCCTGCAGAGAAAGAGTGCG
>QIAK01000541.1:2595-3039 GCA_003225515.1 Acidobacteriota bacterium
AGCCCATCACCATCGGTCCGACAAAGCCGCCCAGGTTCCCGACTGCGTTGATGAGCCCAATCGAAGCCGCTGCGGCGGATTCAGACAAGAACAGCGTCGGTACGGCCCAGAACACAGGTTGAAATCCGTAGAACGATCCGCCAGCCAGAACAAAGAGCCCGAGCGACAGCACGAGGTTTCCCCGATAGAGAACCGCGAACGCGAGAGCCAATCCACACACAAATACAGGCACCGCGGCGTGCCAGCGGCGCTCGCGCATACGATCGGAGTGCCAGCCATTCACCTGCTGCGTAACGAATGCGGCTACATAGGGCAGCGCAGCCATGAGCGTGACTCTTAGATCGCTCTGCCCGGACAGGCGCTTCAAAATCGTGGGCAGCCAGAACGCAATCCCGTAACTCCCAGTCATGGCACAGAAATAGCACAGTGTCAGCAGAACTACGT
>QIAK01000541.1:3188-6175 GCA_003225515.1 Acidobacteriota bacterium
CAACAATGAATAGCCAACGCCAACCCCTCATACCGAGCCATGAGAGCCCGAGCAGCAACCCAGCCAGAGGCGAACCGATGACATATGACAACGGATTCGCCGCATAAAAGAATGCCACCGCTTTTGCCCGATCGTCATAGAGGAACCAGTGAGTCAGATAGACAATGACTCCCGGCAGGAATCCAGCCTCGGCCGCTCCGACCAGAAAGCGCACCAAATAGAATTGCCGCGACGTGTGGATGAACGCCATGAAGACGGTCATCACTCCCCAGGAAATCATGATGCGCGCAATCCACCGCCGCGCACTCCACCGCTCCACGATGAGCGCGCCCGGAATTTCCAGCAGAAAGTAGCCCAGGAAAAAGATGCCCGCCCCAAACCCGATCACGCCTTCGCTGAACCCCAGGTCGTGCGGCATCTGCTGGGCAGCAGCACCAATGTTCATGCGATCCAGAAAGGCAATCACGTAGAGCATGAACAGAAAGGGCAGGAGCCTTCGAGCGATCCGATGCCGGGCACGCTGAGCAACGTCAGCCAATGGTGAGGCAATACTGACCGTGTTGGTGAGGAGATCCTTCATGCATAAGCCCGAGGTGAGATCGCGGTCCAGCCCGACGACACGAGCGAGTGAGCTGTCCCAGAGCAACGATTGCGCGTTTGGAACCCTGTTGCCGCTAGTCTCCTAGATTAGAAAATTACCTTAACGGCAAACTGGATTTCACGCGCCGTCGTCGTCGTACTCGTTAACAGGCCCGCCACACCGGTGGACGCTCCAGTTCCGTCGAAAATGTCGATATTGTCAGGCGTGACTGGAGGGGCAAAGTTGGGGTGGTTGAGAATATTGAAAATCTCGGCCCGGAACTGAATGTTAAATTTTTCGGAAACCCTCTTGATGTAGTTGTTCTTGAACACTGAGAAATCCAACGACGTAACGCCGGGGCCGATCAGGATGTTTCGGCCGGCATTGCCGCGAAGATTGAAGCAGCTTAGATCCCCGGGAGCCAACGGGCCTCCTAGGCTAGGCGGAGCCGGGTCACAATTCGCGCTCCAGAACTGCGAGTTCGGCGCTTGTGGAACCTGGAAGCATTCGGTCTTGACGTAGTTGATGGGATTCCCCGGCCTTGTAAGCTTGTTGCAACCGGAGCCGCCCAACCGATTGGGGAAGGCCCAATCGTCGCTGCTTAGAGTACCGGCGGGATCAGAACCTGTTCCCCACGTGGCCGAGAACGGAACCCCGTCACTGGCGGTGAAGATCAGCCCCAGTTGCCATCCTCCCAAGGCCCACTGCGCTGGCGCAGAGAGAGACTTCGGAGTGGGAAGTTCCCATGTACCATTCACGACGAAGGTGCGGCCAACGTTGAAATCCGAGAGAGCGCGGCTCAATCTCATGTCGAACCAGTGGAGGCTGGAAATGGAGTTGCCAAACGTGTCGCCAGCCAAAGATGCAGAACTGGTGTCCATGCTCTTGCTCCACGTGTAAGTGCCTTGAACTTGAAACCCGTGGCTCATGCGCTTGGCCAATTGCACTTCCATTGCGTTGTAGTAGGAGTGCCCTTCGTAGAATAGGCCGCGAACAGAACCGAAGTTCGGATTGATTGGATTAGGGGGAGCGCACTGCGCCGGGTCCGATCCGTTAGGATCGGTCTGATTGCACAATCCCGATACATAGATATTTCCGAGCACGTCCACTTGTGGCCACAGATATCCGTACTGCGTCTTGGTCGGAATTACAAGATCCGCTTCGTCGACCTTAAAGGGCTGATGCACGCCACGAGATCCGACGTAGGCGATCATTCCTGAGAGTGTCGGCGTAAGCTGCTGCTGAATATTCAGATTCCACTGCATGACGTAGTTGCGCTTGGGATGAGGTTCAACGTAGGTGGAGCGCAAGGTATTCGCAGGGAACGACGTGAGCCCGGAAAAGAACGTGCCGGGGTCAGGATTGTTGACCGCAGTGTAGGAAAAGAAAGGAGCCGACTGCGTGGTCATGAGTATGAACTGGTAGGGCAGCGGCTGCACGTCAAAAAAGCCAATTCCTCCCCGAACTGCTGTCTTGCCGTTCCGCAACGGATCCCAGGCAAAACCAAATCGTGGCTCGAAGTTGTGTAGTGTTGGGTTCGAAAAAAAGGAGCCAGAACCGGAGCATTGACCTTCAACCACTTTGCCGCAAACCGGCAGAGGGTCGGATATGTTTCGTAGGTTGGCAATCTTGCCACTGGTTTCTGACGGCACCGTCGAAGTCTCGTAACGCAATCCCAGATTCAATGTAAGGCTCGACTTCCAATGCCAGTCGTCTTGCAGATAAACACCGAAGAGGCTCTGGCGGAGGTTGCGCGGAGAAAGAGTGCTGGCAATTCCACCCTGAAATTTTGCAGGATTGTTGGTGAGGTACGACCCCAAATCGCCGAAGCGCCAGATTCCGTTGGGATCGGTATCAGCGGTCACGTTGAGCATCATTCGTTCGAAGGCTCCCCCGAACCGGATGGAATGTTTACCCTTGGTCAAGAACGCGTCGTCGTATGCTTGGAAGTAGGTTGGGCTTCCTCCGATTCCCCCTGTGAACGCGGTCGTCCCACCATCGATGAAGACCTGAGACGCAGCCCGCCCGGCAAACGCCGAGCCGCCGACGCCGAGATCTGTTCGCGCCGCGTCAGGATTAATGGCTTTGAGACTTTGGTTGTTATTGACAGCTTCGTGATTACCCCCAATTCGGATTGAGTTGGCAAAGCTGGGTGTAAAAATGTGGGTCTCTTCGATCGCAACGAACTGTCTTGACGTGAGTGTGTCGAATTGCACGTTGTTCAGACCGTCGGGTGACGAATAAGGAGTTCGGTCGAACATGTATGTCCCAAACAGACTGTCCTTGGAAGAAAAGTTGTGGTCGACCCGGGCGGTCAAGAAATTCTCGTTGACAACCTGTTGGCCGGCGAAGGTGTAAAGGCCCAAGTCCCCGTTTGCAAGCACAGGACTGTCCTGATCGGGCAGGT
>QIAK01000542.1 GCA_003225515.1 Acidobacteriota bacterium
CGATGTGCTCGCTGGGCGGAGAGATGCGCTCGGCTTCTTCGTCGGTGACCACGTGAAGGCGCATCAGGTTGGTGGAACCGGATGCCTGGCGCGTGCCTGCTACGACTCCCAGGACGTCTCCAGGTTTCAGCAGCCCGCGACGGACCAGGTCCTGCTCGGCCATGGTCACCATCTGTTCCGCGGAACGGGCCTGACGACAGCGCACGGGATGCACTCCCCAATAAAGATTCATCCGCCTCACCACCGGGTCCACGTGAGTGAAGGCGTAGATGGCGACGCGCGGGCGATATTTCGAAATCATACGGGCGGTGTTGCCGGTCTCAGTAAAAACGGCGATCGCTCCCATGGGCAAGTCTTCGGCAGAATGCGCGATCGATTCGCAGATGGTTTCCGCCACGGAGAGTCCGCGATGTTCGCGACGGCGGCGGAACTGGACGAAATCGCCCATATTGCTCTCTGCTTCCACGACAATGCGCGACATGATGGAATGGCCGCTGGCGGTTTCGGCCTAAAGCATCACCGCATCGGAGCCGTCGAAAATAGCGTTGGCCACGTCACACGCTTCGGCACGTGTGGGATGCGGATATTCGATCATCGATTGAAGCATCTGTGTCGCTGTGATGACGGGCTTGCGCCAGGCAGAGGCGCGGCGAATCACATGCTTCTGAATGACCGGCACTTTTTCCGGCGCCATCTCAACCCCGAGATCGCCGCGCGCCACCATGACTCCGTCAGCCGCCTCGAGAATTGCTTCCAGATGATCGATGGCCTGCGGCTTTTCGAGCTTCGCGATCACGGGAACATCGCTGGAGTGCGAAGCAATGATTCGCTTAACCATGCTGACGTCTTCGGCGGTGCGTACGAACGAGAGCGCGACCGCGTCAACCCCGTGACTCAAGCCGAATTCGAGATCTTTGCGATCTTTTTCAGTCAACGCCGGAATCGATAGCGCGATGCCAGGGAGGTTGATTCCCTTGTGCTCGCCCAGCAAGCCGCCATTAATGACATCGCAGAGCAGGTCCTTCCCGCGGATACCGCGAACGCGCAGTTCAATTAAGCCATCGCTGAGCAGGATGCGGGCGCCGGCCGTGAGTTCCCGGGCGAGATCGGGAAACGTCGTCGAGATTCGTGTAGCCGTGCCCGGTATATCTTTGGGGGTGATGGTCACGACCGAACCGGTCTTCAATGAGACAGGCTCGTGGCGCTCCAGCGGTCCGGTGCGGATTTTCGGCCCTTGCAGATCTTGCAGGATGCACAGGGTGCGTCCTTCGCGTTCCGCTGCGCGGCGCAGGCGCTGAATGTTCTGCGCGTGATCCTGGTGCGTGCCATGCGAAAAATTCAGCCGCGCGATGTCCATGCCGAGGCGAAGCAGATCGCGCATATTTTGCTCGGTACTGCAGGCGGGACCGATGGTGCAGATAATTTTCGCGCGGCGGGAAGGAGACTTGTCCGCGGGAATTGCGATCGATACTGGCTTGCCGGCTTCCAACCTGTCTCCTTGATCGAGCTCTCTGATCTGCAATCGTAGAGACGTAGCTTGCTTCGTCTCTCTGGCGGTGTTGCTGTTAATGGCGAGACCGACCTTGCGAACGCGTCTCTACGACTTAGGGCTGATCGCCGTGAGTTCTTTACCCAGCATGGCTCGCGGAAACAGCAACGCATTGAACTCCGCGCCAACCAGGACTACCAGGGAAATCAGATACATCCACACCAGCAGTGCCATCGCAAAGCCGAGAGATCCGTAGATTGTCGCAAAGTCCCCGAAGTGCTGCAGGTATGCCCGAAATCCGACTGTCACCGAGAACCACAGGACGGTCGCGAGCACAGAGCCCGGAATCACGCTATGCCAAGGCTGAGTCCGCGGGACGGCATGATGGTAGATCAAGGCGATTACCGCGATGCTGGTAAGAGTGGCGATCAGCCAACGCATCGAACCCCAAAGCAACAATACATAAAGGCTGAAATCAGGGTCGATGTAGGGCAACAGGCGGGTCTCAAATTTGCTGCCCACGGCCACGAGTAGTGTGGCGAAAGTCATCGGAACCAGCGCAAAGACGACCAGTAAGAACGCGATCAATCGCTCCTTTACTAATCCCCAGGTTTTCGGTAGCTCGTAGCAGCGGCGAAAACCTTCCATCCACGAAATCATGACGCCCGACGCGGTCCACAAGGTGACCAGCGAAGTGGTGGTGAGAAGCCCTGCGGGATGCTGCGCGGCGCCTTTCAAGTAGCTGAGTGCGGTACTTCCCCCTGCCGGAAGGATGCTGCCCAGTGCGTAGGAGATTTCCCTTAGATAGGGTTGGCCCTTGCGCCAACTGGCCAAGCCCGATCCGACGATCAGCAGGACGGGAAAGAAAGTGAGAATGGAAGAGTAGGCCGACGCTTTGGCCGTAGCGAAGGCGTCGTGCACAAAGGCACGCCAGAAAGCGGTCCGCAGGAGCCGTAGGAAGCGTAGCATGCGCTGCTCCAGCTTAGGGGTAGCGGGCACCGGGCGCAAAGCAGGAATTTTGCCGGGTTCCTCAAAGGGCAATTGCTGGGGGCTGGCGTGCATTGTTTGTTAGAACAATTCCAAGCTTCGACAGCTTATGGTTCTGTTCTCTTCTTCTCTACGCGTTTCGGTTCTCACGCGCTCCGGCGTCTTCCGGCTGGGACTCGCCCTTTACCAAGATAGCCGAGGCAGCTGTCGTTACGTGGTCTTAAGACCCATCCGGATGCAAGAACGGGGGCGAAGTCACTCGCCCCCGAATTGCATTCCAGTTTTATTACTCGGCTGCGGGGAGTTCCGCAGGCAGATCGTCGGTTTCGCCCTCGTGCCGCATCATTTCGAGAGCGCGCTCGGCTTCTTCGTACGCAGCCGAGACTTCCGCCTGTACCTTGGCCGCGGCCTCTTCCATCTCTGGCGAGAGGCGCACGTTGCGGTAGTACTCCATCCCGGTTCCCGCCGGGATGAGGCGTCCGACGATGACGTTCTCTTT
>QIAK01000019.1 GCA_003225515.1 Acidobacteriota bacterium
CCAGGCCACCGCCTCCATAAGTTGTGGTGCCGTAGAGATTGCCCGCCGGATCGATCACCAGAGCACTTCCGGGCCCCGCTCCATCCGGCATTCCGGAAAAAATGTGAAGCACCGTCTCGGTCCATTGGTTCGAACCCGGCGTGAGCTTGAAGACCACACCGCATCCTTGCGAGCAGCTCGAGTTGTTGATCCCGCCCTGCGACGTCGTGCCGTATAGATTTCCCTCCGAGTCAAACACAACCGCAGCCAAAGGCTGGGCGCCGTCGGCGCCTGCGGTGAAGCTATAGAGAATCTTCTCGCTCCAACTCCCGTCTGCATTTTTCATGAGCTCAAACACGGTACCGCCGTTGTAGGGACCTCCGGCAACAGTCGTGCCGTACAAATTTCCCGCTTGGTCCATAATCAACGTGCCTTCCGGCAGATAAGCGTCTGAATTTCCGCTCGCTCCAAACGTGTAGAGGACCTTGAACGTAGAAGCGGGCGCGCTGCTGAGAATTCCCAACACCATTCCCAAGGACAGAACAAAGTGGTCCACAAAACGACGCTGCATAGGCATTTCCCTCGGATAAATCCGAAGGTTGGATGTGAGCCTGTAACGCAGGGTTGGCATTCGCAAGGCTATCCGCGCAAGAAACGGGGCGTTATGCGTACGACTGACACCGGTAAAAACCAAAAGGCACCGAGATCACGGAGCGGTTTGCCCGGTGTTCTCGGTGCCTCTTCTGGCCAAAAAAGTTGAAACTGTTACTTCACCTGGATCTTCGTGCCGCTCTCGTCCAGAGTGCCCTGCACGCGTACGCGCTTGCCATCGAACTTCTTTACATCGTCCTGATGGTCGATGTCATAGGTCTTACCCGTATCGGTCTTCAACACGTACTTGTCGCCTGACTTCATGACCGTGCCTGAGAAAGTCTGGCTGTCGGTTGCATTGGGCGTCGATGCCGAAGAACCTGAACTCCTGGAATCAGGCGTCTGCGAGTTCGGAGTGCGGGTGTCCGGAGACTGCGTGTTTGGCGTCTGGCTGTTCGGACTCTGGCTGTTCGGAGTCGGACTCTGATCCGGAGTTTGCGCGGACGGAGTCTGTTGCGAAGCTGGCGGAGCTTCGGGCGACGGCGTCTGCGACGGTTGCTGCGTCTGTTGCGAGGGCGGAGTATCCGGCGTCGGCGTCGGTTGCGTCTGCTGATCCGATGAGGACGGCGTGGTTTGCGCATGGAGCGCGCTGCCCCAGGAGATCAGACCGAGGACGACTGCCAGGGTGGCTAGAAAAGAGAGAGATTGAATCCTTGTTTTCACATGTTCCTCCAGGAGCCATACGGGCTCGTCGGGAATAGTTAGCAAGCGGTCTGCCAAGAAAATGCGGATTACGACACTCCCCGCCGCCGATGTTGTATCTGTTGGATTTAGGACTGCGCGTGAGAAGTGACGGAAAACAATGTCAGGAATGTTTTCTTTGCGCCTACATGGGACGCTGTAGCCGGGATACTAATGCTCGCTTCCATTCGGTAGCAAACTCGGGAATTTCTTGCTCACCAGGACGGAAACTATTCCATGCCGGGCGGCCTTCGGCTACTTTGCCGCCCTGAGACGGTTCCTGCACGAAAAACAAGGGGGCCGCGCAGCTAAGGGGGCCCCGGAACGCTTATATATTTTGTCAGTTAACCGAGATACTTTTTCGGTTAACCGAGGCTGCCGCACCTTTCGCGATTTTCGAAAGGTTCGCACCCCAAATTCCTGGCCTGGGCTTTAATGCCGTCCGCCGCCCCCACCACCGCCGCCAGGACGTCCACCGCGCCCACCCCCACTGCCTCCATGACGGCCACCGCGGCCGCGACCACGTCCTCCGCCGCCTCCGCCGCCGGGGCGTCCTCCGCGTCCACGATCTCCACCACGGTCTCCACCGCGCGGACGATCTCCGCCGCCGCCTGCGCTTACGTGCGGAGCGCCTTCGCGATTAAAATTCGGTTCGGAATCCGGCTCATCGGGAAAATCGCCGCCGCCTTCAATGACCAGAGACCCGGTCATCGCTGGCTCGCTTTCACCCGACGACTCCACCGCAGCAGGAGGTGCTTCCCCGCCACCCATCTTCGCGCGCTGCTCTTTCAGAATTGCTTTGCGCGATAGCCGGATGCGGTTGCCTTCCACCGCCAGCACCTTCACCAGCACCTGATCGCCTTCCTTCAATTCATCGCGCACATCGGCAATCCGATGCTCCGCCACTTCGCTGATGTGCAGCAGTCCGTCGGTGCCCGGCAGGATTTCGACGAATGCTCCGAAGTCGGCCAAACGCGTTACCTTCCCAAGATAAGTTTTTCCTACCTCGGCCGTCGCTGTAATGTCGCCGATGATTTGGAGCGCCTTCGCCGCCGATTCCTGGTCGCTCGACGCCACCTTGACTAACCCGGAATCTTCCACATCGATCTTCACTCCGGTCTGCTCGACGATGCTGCGGATCATCTTGCCACCCGGTCCAATCAAATCGCGAATCTTGTCGACCGGGATCTGCACCGTGTAAAAGCGTGGGGCGTAATCGGAAATCTTCGCGCGTCCCGACGTAATCACTTCTTCCATCTTGCCGAGGATATGCATTCTTCCACGCTGCGCCTGCGCCAGCGCCTCGCGCATGATCTGCGGAGTGATGCCGGCAACTTTAATATCCATCTGTAGCGCAGTGATGCCATCCTTCGTCCCGGCAACTTTGAAATCCATGTCGCCGTAGTGATCTTCCGCGCCCGCGATGTCGGTCAGAATGGCGTACTCGTCGCCTTCCTTCACCAGCCCCATCGCAACTCCGGCCACCGGAGCCTTCAATGGAACGCCCGCATCCATTAAAGCGATCGACGCTCCGCAGATGGTCGCCATTGAAGATGATCCATTCGACTCCAGAATGTCCGAGACCACGCGCATGGCATAAGGCCAGGTCTCTTCCGCAGGCAGCACCGCCGAGACCGCGCGTTCCGCCAAGGCTCCGTGCCCAATCTCGCGCCGCCCGGCTCCACGCATAAACCCAACTTCTCCAACCGAAAACGGCGGGAAATTGTAATGCAGTAAGAAGCGTTTTTTGGCTTCGCCTTCGAAGCCTTCCAGGCGTTGCATGTCGTCGCTGGTGCCCAGGGTTGTGGTGACCAGTGCCTGAGTTTCGCCGCGTGTAAAGACTGCGCTGCCGTGGGTGCGGGGCAGAACTCCGGCTTCAATCCAGATCTCGCGGATTTCGTCGAACGCCCGCGCATCGGGCCGGCGCTTCTGATTGATGACTTGCTCGCGGAAAATCCGCTCGCGCAGCGTCTCGTAGTAATGCTTGAGTTTCGCCAGCGCATCTTCGTCGTCTTCCGGAATTTCAGCCTGCAGCTTCTTCTTGATTTCTTTTACCAGCGCATAGCTTTCAGCTTTGGGATGCTTCTTGGTATCGAGAGCATCGGACAATTCGGCGCCGACGCGCTTCTTCAGATTGTTGTAATAGGCTTCATCGAACTGCGGAGGCTCCACCACTCGTTTGGGCTTGCCTACCTTCGCGCGCAGCTCGCTGAGTGCGGCGCAGATTTTTTTGATCTCGGTGTGCCCGAACTCAATCGCATCGACGACGGTTTCTTCTTTCACTTCTTTAGCGCCCGACTCGATCATCACGATGCCATCGGAGGTTCCGACCACCATAATGTTGAGCAGTCCCTCACGCATCTCGTCATAGGTTGGATTCACGATGAACGCGCCATTGAGCATACCCACGCGGACGGCGCCGATCGGTCCGAGAAACGGAATATCGGAGAGGGTCAAAGCGGCCGAGGCTCCATTAATGCCGAGCACATCGGGATCGTTGTTGCTGTCGGCGGAGAGCACGAACGCAATGATCTGCGTCTCGCACTTGAATCCCTCGGCAAACATGGGGCGCACCGGGCGGTCGATCTGGCGGCTGGTGAGCACTTCGCGCTCGCTCATGCGGCCTTCGCGCTTGATGAAGCCGCCGGGGAAACGTCCGCCGGCATAGGTGTACTCGCGATAGTCAACGGTGAGCGGGAAAAAGTCGATACCTTCGCGGGGATCGGGATTAGCGGTGGCGGTGGCGAGCACAACATTTTCGCCGAGCCGTACGACGGCGGCTCCGCCAGCCTGCTTGGCGAGTTTTCCGGTTTCGAATGAGATTTCTTTGCCGCCGGAGAGATGAACTGTAACGCTTGTTGCTTGTGGTTTCATTGATTTCTTCCTTTGCGATAGCCGCTAGCTGCTCGCTGGGCGCTCCCTGACTCGCGCTCCGGCGCGAGCAAATGGGGAATTTTGAGGTCCAACCGGGGAAGACACACTTCACCCGCCGGATGCAGTTGGAGAAGATCGCTGCGCTTGAAACGCACGTTAGGAGATTTCCTCGATGCTGGACCGTCTCTCCAGAGACGGATTTCCAGAAATAAGCCGGAAGGAAGTGACCGAATCAGGTGCTTCGATTCGGTATCCCATTTAACGCTGCTTTCGCGAGCAGCGGGATTTTCCGGGTCAAGTATCTACTTGCGGATGCCGAGTTTCGTGATGACCGTCTTATAGCGCTCGGAATCGTATTTCTTGAGGTAGTCGAGCAAGCTACGGCGCTTACTGACCAGCATGAGAAGGCCGCGGCGCGAGCCGTGGTCTTTCTGGTGCGTCTTGAAGTGCTCCGTCAATTGGCCAATCCGTTCGCTGAGCAATGCGATCTGGACTTCAGGGCTGCCGGTATCGCTGGGATGCGTCCCGTATTGGTCGATGAGGGTTTTCTTGTGCTCTCTGGCTAACACTAGCCTGGTAACTCCTGTCTTCAATCGATTGTCTTTATGACATTTACAGAATATCACGGCAGGCGAAGGAGCGTAAAGGATCGCTCCGCAATAGCTTAGGAAAACAAACTCTCCAAGTCACGTGCACCGTGTACCACCCTCAATACATTCTTGATCATAAGCTCTCTCAGGAGCAGTGCCCAAGCTCGTTCCTGCCTCATCACCACGAAACCGGCTGCCCCATGCTTCGCGGTTTTCGAAGCATGGGCACCAAAAACGCGGACCCGATAGTCTCGCTACCAGTACTGACCGTAGTGGCACTTGCCTCGCACTGCCTCTTTTTCCACAGTCGCGGCCTGGGACACTTCATCTTGCCTCTCAGATTCAAAATCGGTGATCATCGTTGAGGCCGTGACCGCATGCGCGGAAAGGTGCATCGGTCCCGCTCCTGGGCCTAAAATTCTAGGATTTCGGTTGTACGTTCTTCAACACCAAGATTTTGGCCGCAAGTGATTGTGCCCCAAGGACCTTTCCGCGATTTCGCGCTAAGTCAGTGATTCCAATATTCCGACGGGGGGGAAGGAGAGTACTAAATAGTAAACTTCCTACAAAGGAACTCGCCGCGCTTGCGAAAAAAAAAGCAGGTTCCTCCACTCCGCCGTCGCATTCGCGTCGGCTCCGGTCCGAATGACAGATCTTAAGCTATTCGCATCAGCTCCTTAAGGAAGCTATTCGCATCATCCCCTTAAGGCATTCGAATCAGGTCCTTAGGATTCGCGTCGGCTCCGGTCCGAATGGCTGATCCTTAAGGTGATGGCCCGATGGTCCCGGTTTGGCTTGAAAACTATCCTGAACTTACTGCCAAATTGCGAATATTCCAGGAGCTCTGAATGACCCGTTTACTTAACGCTGTAACGATATTTTCCTTTGGCACGGCGCTGGCGTTATCGCCCGCGATGGCTCAAAAAAGTGCCGATAGCTCAGGTTCCTCAATGGGTAAGAAATCGGCCGGCATGACGATGACCGATTCCACGTTCGTGAAAAAAGCGGCGCGCGGCGGCTTGGCCGAGGTTGAACTCGGAAAACTCGCCACTGAAAAAGCGTCGAGCGAGGATGTGAAGAAATTCGGCCAGCGAATGGTTGACGACCACGGCAAAGCCAACGATCAACTCAAACAGGTAGCTTCGGAAGAGCACATCACGCTGCCCGAAGGATTGAGCGCAAAAGACAAGGCTACCAAGGACCGGCTCGAAAAACTGTCCGGTGCACAGTTCGATCGCGCCTATATGCGCGATATGGTCAAAGATCACAGACAGGACGTTGCTGAGTTCGAGCACGCAAGCAAGTCTGCGCACGATCCAGCGGTGAAGAGTTTCGCAACCCAGACTCTTCCCACGCTGCAGGACCACCTGAAAGAAGCGGAGCGGATTGCGCCTACGCAGAAAACCGCCAAGAACATGAGCAAATAAGTTCCCGGAGTACCCGGTTTCTCCATGCTCGGCATAGAGAAATTGGGTACTCCGATGTACTTAAGCTGCGCACTCCAGCGGAACACTCAAAAGGCCGAATCAAAGTCATTACTTTGGGCTTCCAGCGCGGATCTCAGATTAACTACAGATTAACGGGCGTTCCGGCAAATAGAGCGTATGATCTAAATAGATGCCATACATAACGGAACGTCTCTCCAGCCTTCGCCAGGAAATTGCTGATTTGCGCAACCTGAATGCCCGCTTCACCGAAAAGGGCAATCACAACGCGGTTGACCAGACAGCTCTCGAGTTGCGGACCGTCCGCCTGCGCGAGATCAAGCAGGAACTATCGAAGATTCTCAATCGTCCCGACGACCCCAAGGTCTGGTGGGAACGCTCGCGAAGACCACAGCAGCCCGCTTAATCCACTTCTCTCGTAATCAACTACTTAGGAGAAATCTTTGCGGCCACCGCATTGAGAGCGGCGGCGATCCCGTCTGCATTGGGAACGCCGCCTTGCGCCATGTCTTTGTTCCCGCCGCCGCGTCCACCCAGATTTGTAGTCGTCTCTTTCAGCAAAGCGCCCATATCAAAGGGCTGTCCGGCAGACTGCGCGAAGACCAGCGAGGGCTGCGGAGACGTCGTTGCCAAAAACGCGACGGCATTCGGAGATTGCCGAGTCAAGTTCTGAGCCAGCAGTTTTATGTAAGTCAAGTCGCGGTCGGAAAATGTCCGGACCACGATTCTATGTCCGCCGCACTCTGGTGTTTCGGCAAGCAGAGCAGCGGCCTGAAATTCCGCGACCTCTTTCTGAGACTGCTCGCGTTGCTTGCGTAGTGACCGTATCTCGTCGAGAGTTTTGCGCGCCTGTTGCGGAACATCGTAGATGTGCGCCGAAAACAGTCCCGCTGTCTCGCTCAGGGTTGTGAAGTCATGGCGTGCAGTGGCAACGGCGCGCTGTCCAGCAACGAATTCCACACGCCATCCCTGGCGAACCTTCTCGGTTTTGCGCAACAGGATGCTGGCGATCTGGCCAGTGCGCGAGACATGCGTGCCGCCGCATGCGGTCAAATCGAAATCGTGAATGTCGATCAGGCGGAGTTCATCGCGTTCTGTGGGCGGCAGTTTGCGCAGGCCGAGTTTGCCGGCTTCGTCGCGCGTGACGAAGCGGATACTAACCTCGCGATTCTCCAGAATGATTTCGTTGGCGAGGCGCTCAGCCGATTCGATTTGCTCTTTCGTCAGAGTGGGAGTCTCGAGGTCAATGGAGCAGTAGTCGTCAGCCATGTGGAACGAAACCGTGGGCAAGTTGTACAGACGAATGAATGCTGCGGAGAGCACATGCTGTCCCGAATGCTGTTGCATGTGGTCACGTCTGCGGGAAGCGTCGATTTCGCCACGCACGCGCGTGCCTGGCTTGAAATCCTTCACAGATTCGACATAGTGGACGATCTTGCCATCATCGATATCGGCAACTTCGTTGACGTGGAGTTTGGTTGCGCCGGAGGTGATCGATCCGGTGTCGAAGACCTGCCCCCCGCTAGTGGGATAGAAGGCGGTGCGGTCGAGAACCAGCGCCGGGCGCGGGTTTTCGATT
>QIAK01000020.1:0-9940 GCA_003225515.1 Acidobacteriota bacterium
TGATTTCAACGCGGCCTCCGCTGATGCGCTTGCTTTTCGCATTCTCATCCGTGCTGGGCGCGGGAGCGTTGCCCATACCGACGAGGTAAATGCGATAGACGGGAATCTCGTGGTTGAGGACGAGATAGCGCACCACCGACTCGGCCATCTTCTGCGAGGTGGTGATCGCCGTCTGGCCTTTGCCGGAAGAGAATCCCTGAACTTCAATGATGTAGCCGCGCTGTCCTTTCACGCCGCTAGCCATGGTGTCGAGCGCGTCCTTGGCGTTCTTGCTCAACACAGTCTGGCCGGGACGGAAACGGATCTCGGTCTGATTGGAGGCCTTGTACTGGTCTATGTTGCCCACAACGGTTTCAACCGTCTGCACGCGGGCTGTGACCTGTTGCGCGCTCTGCTGCGCTGCGGTCGCCTTGTTGCCGGCCTCGACAGCATGCTGGTCGGCTTCATTGGCCTTATCGGAGGCCAGCTTGATGCCAGCCTGGGCGCGCTGATCGGTGTCCTTAATGTTCTTGCTGTTGGTGGAAGTCAGCTCATCGAGCTCATTGACGCGGTCGCGGATGGGCTCGGTCTGCCGCTTCACATAGTTCTTGCGGGCGAAAGGATTGACGCGTCCCCAGAAGCCTTCCCGTGGCGCAGGCGCCAAAGGAGCTTTGCCGGTCGCATTGCTGTCAGTGGAATTCGACTGAGTTTGCTGCGAGGCGGCAGGAGCGTTCTGATCGGACGAGGTGGTCTGCGCGGCAGCCGGAAAGGCAAGTACGGCGGCCAACGGCAGGGCGAAGAGTAGGCGGTTGTTCATGATGACTTCCTCCAAGTTGGGCAGCGCGTTTGGCTCAGCTTTTTGCGCCACCCGGCACGCCTGGGCGTGCGTGAAATTTAATTGCGTCCTTGAATTCGGTAAAGAAAGTTGTCGGTAAGAGAGCCTGCGACTTCGCTAGGCTGGCCTGCGCTGACGCTTCGCTTGGCCTGGAACTCTCGGCGCCCGTACGACAGTGGCGCCTGTCTTCCCTATGCTCTACTACATGTGGGATGCCAAATCGGGCTAGAGGGTTGAATAGCTAAACCATTGATTCCTATAGACATTGTAATCCTGCCGAGGCGAGCAGTCCAAGGCAGGTGTGCAAGGCAGGGTAATTTTGATTTTGGGAAACCTGATATAAAAACTGCGTGGAAATCAGAGATCGCAGATCACAGATCAAAGTTCAGGGAGGAACCGTTTGCGAGCTAACTGGGTAGTGTGTGATGGGCTACGGAACGTGCGGCGTGGCTTCGGCACGGCACTCGCAGCATTGCTTTTTTGTGGAGCGCTTTGGGGACAAGGAAAGGGATTGGCTTCGGACCGCATTCCACCGGAGCATTTGAAGCAGTATTCCGATCTGGCCGTGTCCTGGATGCAGGAGTACCTGCGTATCGACACGACAAATCCTCCTGGAAATGAAATGCGGGCGGTGGCGTTCTACAAGAAGATCCTGGATCAGGAAGGCATTGAGAATCGGGCATCTGAATTTGCTCCGGGGCGCGGGGATTTGTGGGCGAGGATGCCGGCTGCAGCAGCCGAGGTGAAGCGGCCAATCGTTTTGCTGAACCATATGGATGTGGTGACCAGCGACGCGTCGCATTGGAAAGTGCCTCCGTTCAGCGGCGAGATTCGCGACGGCTACATCTGGGGGCGGGGCGCGCAGGACATGAAAGATGAAGGGCTGGCGCAACTGGTCGTGATGGTGATGTTGAAGCGCGAGAAGGTGGCGCTGGATCGTGATGTGATTTTTCTGGCCGTCGCGGACGAAGAGGCGGAGGGAACCGGCACAGATTGGTTCATCAAGAATCAACGTGCACTGCTGGAGAATGCCGAATTTTTGATCAATGAGGGTGGCGAGAACCTGCTGGAAAACGGCAAGGTGAAATATGTGGGCGTGGATGTGGGCGAGAAGACCACATACTGGATGCATGTAGTGGCGCATGGCAGGCCGGGGCACGGCTCGCGGCCGAATCCTGATTCGGCGCCCAACCGACTGGTGCGGGCGCTCGACAGGATCATCGCCTACCGTACGCCGCTGCGGGTACTGCCTGTGGTGGACGAGTTCTTCCGCGATATGGCGGTGCAGGAACCGCCGGAGCGGGCGGCGGAATATCGCAACATCCGGAAGGCGATTGAGGACAAGAAATTTCAGGAGGAAGTGGAGAAAGATGAGTCGCTGAATTTTCTTCTGCGGGACACGATTTCGCTGACCATGATGGGTGGATCGGAACAGACCAATGTGATTCCTCCGGAGGCGTGGGCGAATCTGGATGTACGCATTCTGCCGGGAGGCGATCCGAAAGCGGTGCTGGAGGCGGTGCGGCGGGCGGTGAATGATCCGAACGTGACGGTGGAACCCTTGAATGCGGAGTTTCGCGTGGCGAATTATTCCGAGACGAATAACGCTTTGTATGCGGCGATCCGGCAGGTCGCGGCGAAATATTTCCCGGGTGCGCCGGTGACGCCGCATATTACCAGCGGCTACACGGAAAATCAGCGTTATCGTCCATTGGGGATTGCTTCGTACGGCTTCAATCCTTATACCGCGACGGACTTCGAAGGGAACACGGAGCACGGAAATGATGAGCGGATTCGAGTGGAGGAAGTCAGGAGGGGGCCGAGGGTTTTGTTTGATGTAGTGGCGGCGGTAGCGGGGAAGTAGGAGGCACAGGGGCAAGTGCAACCGGCCACCGTCAAACCTACCGCTTTCATTGACGCGCCTATTTCGCCCGCGTAAGATTCCCGCCAGTGATTGGGCAGAACATCTCGCACTACCGCATCGTCGAGAAGCTCGGCGGAGGCGGGATGGGAGTCGTCTACAAAGCGGAGGACATGCGGCTGCATCGGTTTGTGGCGCTGAAGTTCTTGCCCGATGATCTGGCCCGCGATCCGCAGGCCCTGGCGCGATTCCAGCGCGAAGCGCAGGCAGCGTCGGCGCTCAATCATCCCAATATCTGCACCATTTACGACATCGGAGAAGAGAACGGGCGCACCTTCCTGGCGATGGAGTTCCTCGACGGCGCCACACTCAAGCATTTCATCGGCGGGCGCGCGATGGAACTGGAAAAAAGTCTCGCGCTGGGAATCGAGATTGCCGACGGGCTGGATGCGGCCCACGGCGAAGGAATCGTCCATCGAGACATCAAGCCAGCCAATCTCTTCGTGACCAAGCGAGGGCATGCGAAGATTCTGGACTTCGGATTGGCGCAGGTGGGGGAGAGGAATTCCTCCGCCAGCCGCGTCGCCGCGGCGAACACACTTTCAGAAGACAAGCATCTCACCAGCCCGGGATCGACTTTGGGGACAATGTCGTATATGTCGCCCGAGCAGGTGCTCGGCAAACAACTCGACGCGCGAACGGATCTGTTTTCGTTTGGCATTGTGCTCTACGAGATGGCGACGGGACGGCTGCCGTTCGCGGGCGATACCTCGGGAGCGATTGTTGACGCGGTGCTGCACGGAATTCCCGTGGCGCCGGGACGGTTAAATCCGCAGGTTCCCGCGGAACTCGAGCGGGTGATCCAGAAAGCGCTGGAGAAGGACCGCGAGTTGCGGTATCAGCACGCGTCGGAGATGAGAGCCGATCTGGTGCGAGCTCGCCGGGATACGGGCTCCGCCTCGTCGGGGAGCATGACTGTTCCAGCGACGCGGCCAACGTCACCGAATCGTTGGATCTGGGGACTGGGCGCTGCAGTGCTCGCCGTGCTGGTTGGATTGTTGCTGTGGCGCGGGCGTGAAGCATCACTTCCTGCTGCGGGGAGAGTGTCGGCGGGTCCTGTGACGATTGCGGTGTTGCCCTTTCAGAACCTGGGGGCGGATAAGGAAGAAGATTTCCTGCGCATGGCTTTGCCGGATGAAGTGGCGACGACGTTGAGTTCGGTGCGGACTTTATCCATCCGGCCATTCGCGGCGACGGGAAAATATGCCAAGGCAGACGTGGACTTGCAGCAGGCGGGAAAAGAAATGCACGTCGGGCGAATCGTCACCGGACATTATCAGAGAGTTCGCAATCAACTGCAACTGACTCTGGAAGCCGTGGATATAGGTGACGATCGGGTCTTGTGGCAAGAGACGATGAATCTGCCCGCTGAAGACCTGGTGGCGACGAGGGAGCAGATTACCTCCAAGGTGCTGCAAGGGCTGATCCCGGCGCTGGGTGCGACGGGTGACGCGAATGACAAGGGGACGCGGCCCACAAACGAGGAAGCCTACGACTTGTACTTGCGCAGCGTCGCTCTGGCCCATGATGGCGAGCAGAACCGCGAAGCCGTCCGAATGCTGGAACGCTCTGTAGGACTGGATCCGGCATTCGCCCCAGCGTGGTCTGCGCTGGGAAAGCGCTATTACTTCGAGGAGGAATACGGGGTTGGCGCCACAGGAATTATGTCGCGCACTGTTCCCGCGCTGCGGCGCGCGCTGGTTCTTGATCCGAACCTGGAGGATGCTGCGCAGCAGATTGTCAGTCTGGATACGGATGAGGGGAAACTGGTCCAGGCCTATCGAGAGGCGAAGACGATGGTGGAGAACCGCCCGCAGAATGCTTTCGCACACTTCAGTTTGTCGTATGTGCTGAGGTACGCGGGTTTGTTCAAGGAGGCCGCGCAGGAGTGCGAAACGGCAATGCGGTTCGATCCAGGCAACTACCAGTTCCGCTCGTGCGCGAGTGTTTTCCTCCTGACCGGACAGTTCGCGAAGGCGAGGGACTTCCTAAATCTGGATGCAGGCTCCGAGTGGTCGAATAACGTGGGGTTACTCGTGCTGCTGCGCGAGGGGAAAACGAGCGAGGCGGTGGAACGATTGCGCGAAATGCCGGACAGTACATTCTTCCATGTGCGTGCGCTACAGGCTTGTTATGAAACACCGCGCCCGCCGCGATCCCAACAAACCCTGGAGCAATTCGAAAAAGAGATCTTCGCCTACCGCGATCCGGAACCTAAATTCAGCCAGGCAGGGACGTTCAACTCTTGTCTGGGAAATGCGTTCACGGCTCGCCTGATGAAATCCGCGATAGAAGGCGGGTTTTGTGGATACGACTACTTACGACTCGATCCGTTATTAACCTCTTTTCGCAAAGCACCGGAATACCCGGCCGTGCTCGCCGAAGCCAAGGCATGCCAGGACCGTTTTTTGGCGGAGCGAGATCGTCCCTAGCAGGCTGTCCCACAGCAAGTTAGTCTCAGCGACCGGCACAGTGTTTTTCGTATTGCTCGAAGATGAAATTGTCGGTCATGCCGGCGATGTAGTCGCAAATGATTCGCGGTAACGATTCTGCCTTGGCCTTTTCCTGGTAGTTGCGGGGAAGGGTCTTTGGGTTTTCCATCCAGAAGGTGAAGAGCTCGGCCACGACGCGTTCTGCATCATCTTTTTCTGCGGCCAGGGCTGGGCTGAAATAAAGATTTTCGTAGAGAAAATCCTTACTTTGCTTCCGTTCCGCCTCCACTGCGGGGCTGAAGGCGGCGAGGCGTTCGGGATGTCTGCGGACGCCATCGAGGGTTTGAATATTGGCTTGCGTGACTCGGGCGCGCGTGTTGGTAATCAGGTCGTCGACGAAGCGATTCAGGATGCGCTTCACGGTCTCGTTAAATTTCAGCTTCTCGGGAGCGTCGGGATAGATCTGCTCGACTTCGCGATAGAAACGCTCGAAGACTGGAACACCTTCACGAATCTGATCGAGCGCGAGCAGGTGCGCTTCGTAGCCGTCATCGAGGTCGGCGGTGTTGTAGGCGATTTCATCGGTGAGGTCGATGAGTTGGGCTTCCAGAGGAGGACGCTGGTCGAGAAGATATTCGGCGAGTTCAGGGTACTGTTCTGCGGCGTAATCGTGCGAGTGCTTGATAATGCCTTCGCGGACTTCGAACGTCAGGTTCAAGCCGGGGAAAGCAGCGTAGCGCTGCTCGAAATCTTCGACGATACGGAGAGCGTGCAGGTTGTGGTCAAAAAATAATCCATGCTCTTTCATGGCGGTGTTGAGCGCTTTTTCGCCGGCGTGTCCGAAAGGAGGGTGGCCGATGTCGTGGACCAGAGCCAGAGCTTCGGTTAAATCGACGTTGAGGCCAAGCGCTCCCGCAATGGTGCGCGAGACCTGCGAAACTTCGAGAGTGTGGGTGAGGCGGTTACGGAAATGATCGGAGTAGCGGCGGGTGAAGACCTGAGTTTTGGCCTCGAGACGGCGAAAGGCGCGGGCATGGATGACGCGGTCGCGATCGCGTTGAAAGTGGTTCCGGTAAGGGTGAGATGGTTCCGGGAAGCGGCGTCCGCGGGAATGTTCAACGTGCACCGCGTAGGCGGCGAGCATGACGGAAGGATAGCATTGTTGCGAACTGCGGGTATGGGTTCTACTTCAGATTTGTTTCGGCTTGCGCAACTGATGATCGCGGTCAAAGGCCTGTCTGGCGTTTCGTTTGAGGTAAGATCAAGAGCATGAAAACGTCCAATGCCGAGGCCGATACGGGCGCCAACTCTGCCGCCCCTGAGCCTCGCCCGTCCAACTTCATACGCGACATTATTCTTGACGACCTGAAGACGAATAAATATGCGGGCAGGGTGCAGACGCGCTTTCCTCCCGAGCCCAATGGCTATCTGCATATCGGCCACGCCAAGGCGATCTGCCTCGATTTCGGCCTGGCCGACGAATTCGGCGGACACACCAACCTGCGCTTTGACGATACCAATCCAGAGAAAGAAGAAACCGAATACGTCGACTCAATCATGGCCGACGTGAAGTGGCTGGGCTTTCACTGGGACGGGCTGTTCTATGCATCCGATTATTTCGACCAGCTTTACGAGTGGGCGCTGAAGCTGATTCGCGATGGCAAGGCTTATGTCGACGATCTCTCAGCGGAAGAGATTCGCAAGTATCGCGGCACACTTACCGAGCCGGGCAAGGATAGTCCGCACCGCAACCGTTCGGTGGAGGAAAATCTCGATCTCTTTCAGCGGATGAAGGCCGGAGAATTTCCGGACGGCTCGCGCGTGTTGCGCGCCAAGATCGACATGGCGTCGCCAAATCTGAATATGCGCGATCCCGTGATGTACCGAATCCTGCACGCGGAACATCATCGGACAGGGAACAAGTGGTGCATTTATCCCATGTACGACTACGCGCACGGGCAGTCGGATTCGCTCGAACGGATTACACACTCCATGTGCACGCTGGAGTTCGAAGATCATCGGCCGCTCTATAACTGGTTCATCCAGCAGCTGGGAATTTTTCCGACGCAACAAATCGAGTTCGACCGCCTCAACCTGACCTACACGCTGCTGAGCAAGCGCAAGCTGCTGCAGTTGGTGAAGGAAGGTCACGTGCGCGGCTGGGACGATCCCCGGATGCCTACATTAAGCGGGATCCGTCGGCGGGGTTACACGCCGGAGGCGATCCGGAATTTCTGCGCGTCGATCGGGGTTTCGAAGACCACGGACTCGATCGAACTGGCAATGCTGGAACATTTTGTGCGCGAAGACCTGAACAAGCGCGCGCTGCGCGTGATGGCCGTGCTGCGTCCGCTGAAAGTTGTGATCGACAATTATCCTGAGAACCAGGTCGAAGAGATGGATGCGGTAAATAATCCTGAGGATGAAAGCGCTGGAAGCCGCAAGGTTCCATTCTCGCGCATGCTCTACATCGAGCAGGATGACTTCCGTGAAGTGCCGCCGCCGAAATATTTCCGCCTCACGCCCGGACGCGAGGTTCGGCTGCGCTACGGCTACTTCATTACGTGCACGAGCCTGGTGAAGAACGATAAAGGCGAGGTCGTCGAAGTTCATTGCACGTACGATCCTGCGACGCGCGGTGGCAATGCGCCGGACGGGCGCAAGGTGAAGGCGACCATCCATTGGGTGTCGGCGTCACATGCGGTGAATGCGGAGGTGCGCATCTATGACAACCTCTTCGCTAAAGAGAACCCGAGCGACGTTGAAGCGGGCCAGGATGTTCTGGATAATCTGAATCCGAAATCGCTGGAAGTGGTGGCCGATGCGAAACTGGAACCATCGCTCGCCAATGCCGCAGCAGGAACTCGCTACCAGTTCGAGCGGCTGGGATACTTCTGCGTCGATCCAGACTCGAAATCGGGACAGCCGGTATTTAACCGAACAGTCGCATTGAAAGACGCGTGGGCGAGGGTCGAGAAGCGCGAAGGCGGGAAGCGCTAGAAGCCGATTTCCTGATTCAAGTGAAGGGGAGGAGTCGTGCACGAGATTCAGCCTTACGTGCTGTGGCCTTACGTGGCCGGCTCTGCCATTGCGCTGATTACGGTTTTCGTGTCCCGCGAAGAATTGCTGCGGGGCAATGGCTGGGAGAGGATTCTAGCCGTCGGTCGCTTAGCTCTGGCAGCACCTCTGGCGGCTTTTGGAGCCGAGCACCTCACTATCGCGCCGTTCATAGCGCCTATGGTGCCATCATGGATTCCGTGGCATCTGTTCTGGGCATATTTCGTGGGCTGTTCACTGATCGCCGCGGGTCTGAGCATCGCCACGAAAGTTCAGGTGCGCCTCGCCTGCACGCTGCTGGGCATCATGCTGCTCTTCTTCGTGTTCTCGATACACATTCTCAGAGTAGTGGCGAATCCCCGGGATCGATTCGCGTGGGCGGTAGTGCTGCGCGATTCCGCTTTCGCCGGCGGGGCCTGGGCGCTCGCAGGAAGTGAGATAGCATGGCGAAACCTTGGCAGCAAGTTGATCTTCGTAGGACGCTTGCTGATTGGCGTCGCTGCAATCTTTTTCGCCGTGGAACACTTTTTGCATCCCACAGCTCTGCCCGGCGTTCCCCTGGAAAAGCTGACGCCGACGTGGGTTCCCGGAAGGATTGTCGTGGACTATCTGACCGGCGCCTTTCTCGCTGCGGCCGGGATTGCTCTGGTGCTCGGGAAAAATTCGGGTCGCGCGGCACTGTATCTCGGCACCTGGATTCTTCTACTCGTCTTGATTATCTATTTGCCCATGGTGCTGGTGATACCGCCCGCTGCCGAGGGTGGGGTGAAGATTGAAGGCGTAAATTATTTCTTTGATACTTTGCTCTTTGCGGGAGCGGTGTTAGCGTTTGCGAACGCAATGCCTGGCAGCCGGCGGACGAATTCGGCGCAGTATCAAAGGACAATCTCAGAGGCTAAGGCCTGATTCATTGTGCTGGTTTACGGCGCGGCTGAAGCCGCGCCCTTTCGCGATTGGAATCAGACCAAACACAAACGGCTGGGGTTTCCCCCAGCCGCCGTCAGTACGTGTGTATCTAGCTGGCGTGGCTCTTCAGCACTTCTACGGCTTTGTTCAGCTGATCATCCACGGTATTCTTGGGCTTGGCTTCCTGCTCGGGATTGGCGGGAGCACTGTCCTCATCGTCTGGACCGGCAACATCGTCGGGAACCGGAGTGATGGCTACGTCTTGAATGGCCTTTCCGCTGGGCGAATAATACTTCGCAATTGACAGGATCAAAGCGCCACCGTCCGGCAGATCGATTGTTTTCTGGACGGAGCCGTCGCCAAAGGTCTTGTCGCCGACAACATCGCCGCGCGCGTTTTCCAGGATCGCCGCCGCCACAATCTCGGCAGCTCCCGACGTACCCTTATTCACCAGAACGGCGACCGGAAGACTGGTAATCGCCTTCGCCGGTTCGGCATTGAATGCTTCTCGAGGAAACTTCTGTCCCTGCAAGTAAGTGATCGTGCCATGGTTCAGGAACAGATTGGCCACTGCGACGCCTTCTGACTCGTCGCCCTCGGCGCAGTTCCGCACGTCAAGCAAAACTTTCTTCGCGCCCGATTTTTCGAGAGACTTGATCTTCGCCGCAATCTCCTGCGCCTTGCCCTTGGTCAGCGCCTGGACCTTCACGTAGCCGATGCCATCGTCCATCATCTCGTCGGCCACTTGGGGCATGTTCACAACTTCGCGCGTAATAACTACCTTTTGCGGCTCCGCCTTGCGGGCGCGCA
>QIAK01000020.1:9990-11805 GCA_003225515.1 Acidobacteriota bacterium
TGGCCTTCAATGGACTCAAAAATATCGGTCTGCTCAATTCCAGACTTCTCAGCCGGCGAGCCCGGCAATACGGCCACAACCGCCGCATAGCCGAAGCGCTTCGATACGACCGCACCTATGCCGCCCTTGGATTCGGACTTGTGATTCTTGTAAGCCTTGTAAGCTTCGGCCGACATGTAGCTGGAATTGGAGTCGAGCGATTCCAGCAGCCCGTGCAGCGCGCCGTCGGTCACCTTGGGTATGTTCGGCTCCTCCACGTACTCGCTGCGTACGCGCGAGAGCACTTCACTGTAGACCTGCAGTTGACGGTAAGAGCCGTCGTTCGAGGAAGAGGCGTGCACGCCTCCCATCGAACCCACAACCACGAACAGTAGTACGGCAAAAGAGGTGACGAGAATCGCTGCTTTGGTTTTCATTGACATCTGTTTTGGTCTTCTTCTGGAAGGAACTGCTTCCTGGAAACTGTCCCCATTATATCTCTCTAGATGCGGATTGCCAGCCCGCGGCTGCTCGATTTGATCCTCTTCAGTAATGTGATCGCAGCAAGAGACTATTCATCAGACGTGCGAGGCGGGCGGCTGTCACCGTGGGATGATTGAACTAAACAAAACAAACAACTTGCAGCTAGATCGGCCTGAAGGTGATCGACAGTTGGGTCTGGACCGACACGGGCCGCCCATTCATGGTGTAGGGCTTGAATTTCCATTGCTTGACGCCGTCGATCGCGGTCCGTGCGAACACCAGCGATCCTTGCATGAACTTGGCATCCTGAACAGTTCCGTCGCGGCCAATCAGAACCTGCAGAATGACCGTTCCCTGCTGCCCGCGAGCGCTGGCGGGATATCCGACTGCGGGTTGGTCACTGAGCAGGGCACGCTCTACGCTTTCGGCTACCGTGACAGGCTCGATCGAGGGCATCGCGGACTCCACAGACTTGTTACCGCTGGCCTCAGGAGTCATGGTGACCATGTGCGATTTCAGACTCGAGGGAACATTGCCCGGCGCGGAAGCATAATGCGGCTCCTGAGTTTTCGGCGACACGGGTCGCGGCGGCGCAGAAGCAGCTGCAACAGGCGCCGCGGCCGTGTTGGGATGCGGCTGCACTATAACAGCGGGAGGTGGTGTGAATGGATCCGAAGGCGCGGCAGTCGATCCGCTGGACGGTTGTGTTTCCGGAGTAGATTGGGCAGGCGGACTATCCTGAGTTCCGGACGGGGGTGCCTGATCGCTCGAAGTTGCGCCAGCCGGGTCCGCCTGTGCTGGAGGCTGCTCAGCGTTGTTTCCCATCGGATCCGATTTCTTGACGATCGTCGGATCGACTGTCGGCAACACATGAATCTGCGACGGATCCGTAGTCGCATCCGGGATATTCTCCGCGACCGGTAGTTTGTATTCATCCCCGGCGCGGCTGAAATCTTCGTGTGCAACCACAGGCTGCACCGCACTAACGGGCTGCGGATTGAGCCATCCCCGCATTGACTGCAATCCATGGTTCCACGCGAACCGCAGCTTCGGATGCCATGGCGCCTGCGGCGCCGCCGCAATGGCCAGGCTTGCCAGCAGCAGGGCCGCAATCGCCCGCTTGAGTGGGAATCGTGGATGAGAAGACTCTTCCGCGTTGCGGCTCTCTCCCGCCATATAGGCGAAAAGCTCGGCTTCCTTCTTCTGCTCGTGCTTCTGATCCGGCTTGGCGTGATGGTTCTGTTTTGCTGCGGGAGCGGACGCTTGATTCAATTTGTGGGAATTGACTGGAGCTGGAGGAGTGTAGGCGGTCGGCTGGTCGTAGCCGAGCAACTCAGGCTTCGCGGATGCAGA
>QIAK01000543.1:0-2335 GCA_003225515.1 Acidobacteriota bacterium
GGAACGCGATTGGGAGAAGCTGAATTATTTTGAGAGCTGCCTGCCCATCGAGGAGATTGCGCGGCGCGGGCGGGATACGCTGCGCTTTGGACCCATGAAGCCGGTGGGGCTGATCAATCCACGCACCGGCAAAATGCCGTATGCAGTAGTGCAGTTGCGGCAGGAAAATCTGCGAGCGGATTCCTACAACCTGGTGGGATTTCAGAACCATTTGAAATTTGGCGAACAGGCGCGCGTGCTGCGAATGATTCCCGGGCTGGAAAATGCCCGTTTTCTGCGTTACGGGCAGATTCACCGCAATACCTATATCAACGCTCCGACTCTACTGCGGGCGACATTGCAGATGAAGACGCATCCGCGGGTATTGTTTGCGGGACAGATTTGCGGGGTCGAGGGGTACGTGGAATCGATCGCCACCGGGTTGTTGGCGGGGATGCATGCGGCCGCGCTGGTTTCCGGAGGTGAGATGGCGGCGGCTCCGAGAGCGTCGGCATTGGGATCGTTAACGCACTATGTGACGCATGCCGATGCGAAGAACTTTCAGCCGGCCAATATCACGTTTGATTTGCTGCCGGCTCTGGAGAAGAAGATTCGCGATCGCAAGGAGCGGCACCGGATGCAGTGTGAGAGGGCATTGGGAGAGTTCGAGGGATGGTTCCAGAAAGTCGGCGCGATGGCTGTGAGGGGCTGAGTCCCAGGCAGCTGTACCTCATTTTTGGCTCCGAAGCAAAGCAGGTCCCTCGACTGCGTTCGGCTGTCGCCTCACTTCGCTCGGGATGACAGAGTTGGGCTGGGCCTCGGGATGACAGACATTGGGACCTGGCCCGCGGTCGACTTTTCTTTGCAACAAAAATCTCGCGAAACACGTATCTAACTCCAGGCATCCGGCGGATTACTTTATGTTGCCGGACGCGTCCAAGTTAGGGTTATGACCTTGCGGGATCTTATTTTCGACGTGATCCGGACTTTGTGGGCGCATAAGCTGCGGGCGTTTCTCACTATGTTCGGAATCGCGTGGGGCATCGTTTCGATTGTTCTGATGGTGGCCGCGGGAGAGGGACTTCGCAAGGGGCAGGAAGATCAGGCCCGTAACCTGGGCAAGGACGTGATGATTGTCTTCCATGGCCGCACCAGCCTGCAGGCGGGCGGAACCCACGCCGGACGCTCGGTTCACTGGGAAGAGGAGGATGTGCCCGTGGTGCAGGCGGAATCGCCGGATTGCGAGTACGCGATTCCGGAGTTGGAGCAGGACACGGTGCGCGCGCATTCCAATTTCAATAATGCGGCGTTTACGGTGACAGGATCGCATCCGGCGTTTGCCTACATTCGCAGTCTGGATGTCGGTACAGGCCGTTTCTACGATTGGGACGACATGCGCGAGGGAAGGCGTGTGGCGTTCCTGGGCTCGGATGCAGCCAAGCAGTTGTTTCCCGGGCGCAATCCCGTGGGCGACACGATTTATTTGAATGACTTTCCCTACAGCGTGATCGGAGTGATGGAGAAGAAGAAGCAGGATTCTAGTTATGACGGTTGGGACGTAAATAAAGTATTCGTGCCCTTCACGGCGATGCGGCGCGACTTTCCCGACAAACCTCCGGGAACCAGCACTACGTTTGACCAACTGCTGGTCACTCCGAAATCTGTGCCGCAGCATGAAGCTTGCAAGCACGAAGTGCGGGTAGCGCTGGCGCGGATGCATCGTTACGATCCGAACGACAAGGAAGCGTGTCCGATCTGGGATACGGTGCAGGAGGCGCAGGCGTTCAAGACGATGACCGACGGCATGAAATTTTTTCTGGGGGCGGTGGGAATCGTGACGCTGGTGCTGGGCGGAATCGGAGTGATGAATGTGATGCTGGTGGCGGTGCGGGAGAGGACTCGCGAGATTGGGGTGCGCAAAGCGATCGGGGCTCCGGCTGGAACGATTCTGCGGCAGTTTTTTATTGAGGCGCTGATCATTGCGCTGTTGAGTGGAGGAATCGGACTGGCCGTTGCGTTCGGATTGTGCGCGCTGGTGAACATGTTGCCGATGCCGGACTTTTTTGCAGGGCTGATTCCGAGTTGGAGTTCCGGACTGATTGCCGCCGGATTGCTGGGTGCGATCGCGGTGGGTGCGGCGTTGTATCCGGCGCGGAGGGCGGCATCGATTGATCCGATTGAGGCGCTGCGGTATGAGGCGGGTGGGTGAGAACGAAAGGCTCTAACCACTAAGGAAACGAAGCTACACGAAGGAAAAGACCAGAACCAAAGGCTTTTACCAACCAAGGACACTAAGGTTCACGAAGGACAAATTACGGCTTGGACTTCGTGATACTTCACGCCCTTCGTGGTTTCA
>QIAK01000543.1:2557-3166 GCA_003225515.1 Acidobacteriota bacterium
CGACCTGGACATGGTGAAGCAAACGGCTACGCTGGTGAAGCATGTTTGCCTGGAGACGGTACGGCGGCCAGCCATCGCCTTTGGCGATCGTATGGTGGGGACTGCGCCGGTCCGCGGTGTATGTCCGGAGTACGGTGAGATGCGAAACGAAGTGCCCGCGGAAGGGCGCTGGATTGACGCCGAGGACGAACTGGAGCGCAGGCGCGTGATCTTTCTGGGCGGACGGCTTAAGGAAAAGCTGTTTAGCGGACAGCCTGCGGTCGGCGAGACCGTCCAGGTCGCGGGCGTGCGGTTTACCGTGATCGGCGTGATGGCAAGAAAGATTCAGCTGAGTAACTATTTTTCGAGCGATGATGAGTCATCGTGGATTCCGTATTCCACGGCTGGGGATTTGTGGAACACGCGTTATGCGGCCGTGATGGTATTTGAGCCTATCGCACCACAGTTCGAAAAGAAGGCCATGAAGCAGGTGCTGGCCGCGGTGGCAACGCGGCAGAATTTTTCTCCGACCGACCCAAAGGCTTTCCAGATGTTTGGGCGGGATGAATTTCGTCCGGTGATCGACGCGCTCACGATTGGATTGCAGGTGCTGCTCACTTTCATCGGCAC
>QIAK01000543.1:3178-5077 GCA_003225515.1 Acidobacteriota bacterium
TGGGGATTGGCGGCGTGGGCGTGATGAATATCATGCTGGTATCGGTAGACGAGCGCATTCGCGAAATAGGGCTGCGGCGGGCGTTGGGAGCTCGCAAGCGGCACATCAAGCTGCAGTTTCTGGCGGAGACGCTGCTGATCATGTTGATTGGCGGCGCTATCGGCGTGTTGCTGTCGTATGTGATCGCATGGTCTGTGGGGACGCTACCCATGATGGGACCGCTGTTCGAAGATGATTCCGGGCAGGGCGACATACATCTGAAAATCTCGGTGATGACGGTTTTCTTGTCGGGCGCGGTGCTACTCCTGGTGGGAGTGATCAGCGGAATGGTTCCGGCCATGAGGGCGTCGAAGCTGGATCCAGTGGAAGCGCTGCGCTACGAATGACGACACTCCAGGAAACAAAGTAAGCTCAGATCCCTTCAATTTCGCTCCGGCGCGGCTCTTCGCCCGTGCCCCCGCTTCAGAATGACAGTCTAGATAACGAATTGATTTGCCCGGTGCATCGGTTCGCAGTACCTTGCTGCTGAGGCGTTTCTGCCGAGGTGAATCTTGCCGATCTCCGCTATCGATACCATCGCGCTTGCGGTTCAGCATACCAAGCAGCAGCTTTTTCAACCGTTTCGTTTGTGGCAGTGGACCCGGCTGGCGCTGGTTGGTTTGTTGGCTGGAGAAATCGGTTCGAGCGGCAGTTTTCACTTTCCTTCGAACTTCAATTTTCCGCAAACCAACGGGCCTTCTCGTCATTTTATGGAGCAGAGCTTTCCCAAGATTGATCCCGCAATTCTGGGCGGACTGGTCGCGGTTCTGGTGATCGCGGGGGGAATATTCTTGATCGTGCTGATGTATATCAGCAGCGTGATGCGATTCATTCTGTTTGACAGCATCGTGACGAAAGAGTGCCACATACGGCAAGGATGGGCGCACAGGCAAGGGCCGGCATGGCGCTATTTCTTATGGCAGCTTGGGTTCATGTTGGCGGTGATTGCGGCGGCGGTGGTGTTTTTGGGAATTCCGGCAGGCTTCGCTTATTCGATGGGATGGTTCAGCCAACCGGGCGAGCACGTATTGGGCCTGGTGCTGGGCGGGATTGTGATGCTCTTCGTCGCGTTCGTTTTCTTCGTCGGTATCGCGGTGGTTCATGTGCTGACTAAAGATTTTGTTGTGCCCCAGATGGCGCTGGAGGGGATTGGCGCAATCGAGGGCTGGCGACGGCTGTGGAAAATAATGGAGGCGGAGAAGGGCGGCTACGCGGGATACATTGGAATGAAGATCGTGATGGCGATCGGTGCGGGGATCATGGTTGCAATCGCGACGGTAATTCTGGGATTGATGATCGTGATTCCGAGCGCGGCGCTGGCGATTGTGGCCGTGCTGACGGGAAAGAGCGCCGGGCTTACCTGGAACGCTTTCACGATTACCGTCATGGTGGTCGCGGCGTGCATTTTGTTTGCAATTTTTATGTATTTAGTCGCACTGATCTCGGTGCCCGTGATTGTGTTCTTCCCGGCGTATTCGATTTATTTCTTTGCGCCGAGGTATAGGGCTCTTGGGTTGGTGGTGTATCCGCCACCGGCGGCAGGGCCGGAAGAGCCGCCGATGCCGTTGATGCCTGCGCCGATTGGATAGGCCGAGCGCTATTTTTTGGTGTGGGGCCAACTGAAGCGGCGCCCTATTATGCACTTCACTATCAGGTGGTCGGTGGAACGTGTGGTCCCTAAGCCGACTCCGAAATTAAATTCCCACTGCGGCGCGAAGTCGATATCGATCGACGGAAAGAATTGCTGCTGCTGGTCCCGAAGCGGGTCGAAACCGGTAAGTGATCCGTAAGCTGCGTAGTACTCCAGGCCTCCGGCTATTTTTTTGGTGAAATCGTAACTCACTTTCACGTTGGGGGAAA
>QIAK01000464.1 GCA_003225515.1 Acidobacteriota bacterium
GTCTCGATTTCGGTCCAGCATGGCGGGACGGAATCCTAAGGATCCAGCCGCCGAAAATTGGCGAGCCCTTCCCCGTGCTGGTGCCGCAGGTCGATGCCGACGGCAGCGAGCGCGACGGAGTCCGCCTGCCCGAGGTCACGGTTCCGCTGGCCACGTACACCGGTTGGAATCTTCGCGACCCATCCATCGGCGCTCCCGATCAGCGCGTTGCGTTCGAAGGATCGTACATTCCATTCCCCAAGACGGCTGTGGACCGTCAGAAGAGCGGCGATCCGCGCAAAGCCATCGCCGAACGATATTCCAATCGCGAGGATTATCTCGCGCGCTACGCGAGAGCGTTGGACGATCTAATCAAGCAGCATTGGATCCTGCCCGAAGACCGTGACGCGATGCTGAATCGCGGCGAGCAGGAGTGGACCGAAGCGACAGGGCAAAGCCGGTAGGCGATTACTTCGCCCATCCCAGGCCGTCGGCAAACTTTCCAGCATCAATCAAACTTTGCACCTTCCATTCCGCCAGATCGATTGCCGCGACCTTCCCGCTCGCGCTGCATGAGACATACGCAACCTTGCCATCAGGTCGAATCAGAATCTCCTGCGGCAGGTTGGCAACGTCGATGCGGCGCACCACCGTCAACTTTTCCAGGTCGACAACCGCCACCTGATTCGTGGAAGGGATTGCGGCCAGGAGCCAGCGACCGTCAGGGGTTACGGCTGTTCCGTAACCGAAAGCTGGAAGTGCCACCCAGCTCTTCACGCGATTGCTCGCGGTATCGATCACGGCGAGTTGCGGTTTTGTTTGATCGGCTGTAAATACCAACTTGTCGTCGGCGGAAATTGAGATCCGCTGTACCTGGCCCGATACCGCAATCACCGCAACCGTCTTCCTTCCCACTAAGTCGAGTACTGAGACGGTGCCCGGCCCGACGTTGGCGGTGTAGCCGCGATGTCCATCATGCGACAGAACAAGCATGTGCGACTCCGCTTGCCCGGTTGGAACAGTGCCCAGAATCTTCCGCGTCTTGGGGTCGATTACCGTGACCGTCTTATCTAATTCCGTAGTGACATAAAGCAAGCCGCTCGCGGGGTCCAGAACCGGCAGATGGGGCCGTACGCCATGCCCGAAATCAACATCGCCGACGATCTGCCGCGACGGCAGATCAATGATAAGCATCTCGTGTCCATCGATGCCCGGCTTTCCTACGCCGGAGCTGCCATAGATAGGCATGAACGCGGTGCGACCGTCAGCAGAGGCCGCAATCTCGTGACCATGAATCCCAACCATCTTCTCCTCGACAATCGCAACCTGCTTGGCTGACACCGGATCGACCAGGCTCAGATTGGCGTCCCCCTGATTCACGACCAGCAACGTTTGAGCGTTGACGTTCAGCGAGATGAATCCGAGCAACAGACCAGGCAGCAATCGAAAATGGAATCGAGAGTGGAGTGAAAAAGGGGATCGAGAACGGAAGTTAACTCTAGGCATAGGCAAGGAGTATAAACCGCACCGACAAACCCGACACGCAATCTCCGAATTGTCCCAGCGCGTTTCAGTGAGACGTCATCCTTAGAGGAGCCGCTTTTCAGGCGGAGCGAAGGATCTCCCGCGCAACGAATTTGGGTTGTTGACGGCTTCGCGCGAGACCCCTGCTCCTGCTGAACTGCGCC
>QIAK01000465.1 GCA_003225515.1 Acidobacteriota bacterium
CACATCGTTTTCGACTTGGAACGAAACGGTTCCAAACGAAATAAAGCCCAATGGATCGTCCACCTCGGCATGACCGGACATCTACAAGTCTGCGAGTCCGAGGCCGAAGTCGCCAAGCACACCCACGCCATCCTCAAACTGAAATCGGGCAGGGAACTGCGTTTTGTCGACCCTCGCCGCTTCGGCCGCCTCAGCGTCGCACGGGCCGCAGATTTCGACGCCATCGGAATCGAGCCTCTTGAAGCTGATCTCGAACGCTTTCTACCATTATTCCGCGGCCGCAAGACACCGATCAAAAGCGCGCTGCTCAACCAGAACCTGCTCCGCGGCGTCGGCAATATTTACGC
>QIAK01000466.1:0-2381 GCA_003225515.1 Acidobacteriota bacterium
TGCCCCAAGTGCCAGAAATAGTCCCACCGTGAAAATCGCTCTGTAGTTCTGGTACCCTTCTTCCCATGCCCGACTTTTCCATTGGAGTAGATCTCGGCGGCACCAACTTGCGCATTGCCGCAATCAGCACGGAAGGCCAGCTTCTCGAAAAAATTGCTCTTGGCGTAAAAGTCGCCCTCGGACGCGACCACGTTATCGGCGAGATGTGCGACGCGATTCATCGCCTGATCGACCAGTATCGTGAAGGCGGCAGGTTCATTGGCGCTGGCATTGGCGTCCCCGGCATCATCGACATGGAAACGGGGATGATGCGCAAATCGGCGAATCTTCCTGGGTGGGCCGAATATCCCGTGCGCGATGAAATCGAACGCCGCCTGGGCGCTCGCGTCTTTCTTGAAAATGACGCCAACGCAGCCGCATTGGGCGAAAAATGGCTGGGTGCGGCCCGCGACGTCGACAACATGGCCATGATCACGTTGGGAACCGGCATCGGCGGTGCGATCATTTTGAATGGCAAAATTTTTTACGGTATGAATGGAATGGCCGGCGAGTTTGGACACGTCACCATCGAACCCAACGGTGCTCCCTGTGGCTGCGGCAATCACGGATGCGCCGAGCGTTATGCTTCCGCGACTGCCGTAGTGCGCATGGCGCGCGAGGCCATCGAAACCGGACATGCCCCTGCTCTCGCAAAAATTGCCAGCTCCGATGCCGAGTTCAGCGCCAAGTCAATCTACAATCTCGCGATTCAGGGGAATGAAGACGCGCAACGTATCTATCATCGTTTCGGTGTCTCGTTGGGAATGCTGATGGCAGATCTCGTGAATATTCTCAACCTTGACATGTTCGTGATTGGAGGTGGCGTGGTCAGCGCATGGGACGCTTTCGCGCCGCCCATGTTCGCGGAGTTGCGCGAGCGCTCGCTGGTTTACGCCGCAACCGCGCCAGAAGATCCCGTGGGCAAGAAGGAAGGCGCGTCGGCACAGATCGCCAACTACACGAGACGGAAGACGATTATTACGCGCGCCCTGCTGGGAAGCGACGCCGGACTCTACGGTGCCGCCAGAATTCCGGCGTCCTCTTAATCTAGAACTCGTTAGCGCTGCTGCGAATTCTCAGCGATCTTTCGTGCGGCGTTCAGAAAAATCTGGTTCTGCTCCGGTCTCCCGATGCTCACGCGAATGCAATTCGGGGCGCCCCACGCACCCAGCGGACGCACGCTGATTCCTTCGTTCCGCAGCCGCCCAGCTATGCCGGACGCATCTTCTCCAACATCGCAATAGAGAAAGTTCGCCGCGGTGGGCGCCACGTGATACCCCAACTCGGACAATCCCACGCCCAAAATCTGTGCCTCGGTGGCATTGTTCGAAACCACTCGATCAATGTGCTTGTGGTCGTCCATCCCGGCGACGGCAGCCGCCAGTGCCACCGACGAGACCGAAAACGTATCCCGCATGCGCGCGCAATAGGCCAGCAACTCTGCCGGACCCAGGCCGTACCCCACGCGCAGCCCCGCGAGTCCGTGCGCCTTCGAAAACGTTCGCAGCACGATCACGCTTGCGCCTTGTCGAACATAATTCAGCGACCGGGAATACTCCACGTTGCGCCGCGCCGCGAAGTGTACCGCGAACTCGTAGTACGCCTCGTCCAGAACCACGACTACATGTCCAGGAACTTCGGCAATGAACTTGTCAACGCCCGCGGCGTCGATCATCGACCCAGTGGGATTGTTTGGATTTGCCAGAAATACGAGTCGCGTGTCTTCGTTGATCGCCTCCAGAATCGCAGCCAGATCGAATCCATCGTCGCGCATTGGAGTCTCGATCAACTGCGCTCCGCTAGCATGCACCGCCATGGAATAAACCAGGAATGACCGTTCGCTCGTTACCGCATTCCGCCCCGGAGCCAACATGGTCTGGCACAGCAGGCTCAGCAGCGCCGTCGAGCCGGCTGTTACCAGCACTTGCTCCTGCTGCACCTCATGAATGCCAGCCAGCTTGCGTCTCAGTTCGGTGCAATCATCGTCCGGATAAGAGTTCGCCGCGGTGAGCGCAGACTGCATTGCTTCCATCGCGTGCGGCGATGGTCCGTAAGGATTTTCGTTGGAGTCGAGTCTGATGAGCCGCGGTTGCGAATCTGCAGGTGCCCGCTTCGGAGGCGTGGGAAGAAGTCCCCCCATTTCGCGCGCCGGTTTTGAAATCAGATCAAAAAATCGGCTCATGCTTGCCGCACATCACAGTACGTCGCACTATTTTGCGGATGGTTTTCTGCTGGTCGCATCCGTCTTGCTGGCGGATTTCAACCGTTCCACTTCCTTCAGGGTGAGTGACCGAAACTTTCCCGGAGGCACATCAAGTGTGAGCGGCCCATAGCGAACCAGC
>QIAK01000466.1:2399-2974 GCA_003225515.1 Acidobacteriota bacterium
AAACATCCGCCGGATTTGCCGGTTTCGTCCTTCAATCAGCGTGATCTCATACCACGGGTTGGTCGCCTCTTTTACCACTCGCACCAATGCTGGCCCAGTCTTCACGCGCTTTCCGTCATCGGTGGCGATCGATACACCCGCACGCAACTTCGTGATCGCCTCTTCTTTGGGCGTGCCCGCGACTTTCACCACATAGGTCTTGGCCACGTGTGAAGCCGCTTTCATCAGGCGATGCGCCAGGTCGCCGTCGTTGGTGAGCAGCAGCAGCCCTTCGCTGGCATAATCCAAACGCCCGATGGGATAGACGCGGCCCTTCACTCCATGAATCAGGTCCATCACGGTCGGCCGTTTTTCCGGATCGCTCATCGTGGTGACGTAACCTTTGGGTTTGTTCAGCAGAATGTAAACGTGCCGCTGCGCTCCATGAAGAAGCTTTCCGTTCACCCGCACGTGATCGACTTCCGGATCAGCCTTGCTGCCCAGTTCCGTGACCACGGTGCCGTTGACTTGCACGTGCCCAGACGAGATCAGTTCCTCAGCCTTGCGGCGCGAGGCGACTCCGGCAGCAGCGATAA
>QIAK01000467.1:0-2252 GCA_003225515.1 Acidobacteriota bacterium
GTTCGGAGCTTCTTGCCAGAATTGGAGCCGCTCCTCGAATGCCATCATCCCCGCGTCGTTCTCGATTGTTCTCAGGTTCGCTACATAGATAGCACCGGGGTTGAGATGCTGCTGCACTGTCTGGAAGAAGCAATGAAGCGTGACGGCGATCTGAAACTAGCCGCATTGTCCCCCGAATCAGAAGTGATTCTCGAACTCATGCGGGTGGCTCGTGTATTCGAATCATTCCCGAGCTCTGAAGAAGCAGTCCGCAGCTTCAACAGTGTTCCTCCGGAAGTTGTACAGAAAGACCCATCCTGGGTTGCCAACGCCTTTAGCGGTATAGGAGTTCTCAAACAGGCGAGCTAGAACAATCCGTTTGTAGAGGGAGATAAATATGAGCACCGCTCTGTTGCAGAAGTCTCTTGTCTACTTAGCGTGCAGTGTGTTCGCACTGGGCGCAAATACAACTGTAATTGCTCAAGCCGCAGCCCAGCAGCCGACGGCACAAGTAAGCTCTGTGAAGACTCCGGACAGTTCTGCGACTGCAGAACTTCCAGACAGTCCTGGGACCGCCTGGATCTTGGCGCAGAATACTGCGCAACAAACCGGCTCGTCACAGTCGACAGCGTCCCCGGCGGCTCCGAGTACGACGTCGCAAGGAGCATCTCAGACAACTTCTCCCGATCAAGCTCAGAAACCTCAGCGACCTGTGGGCACCGCCGCAGCCGAAGCTCCCAAAGTGAACGCCGTTACCGCCGCTCAACCAGCGGGAGTTGCTGTTGCTCCTGCCAAGCAGCGGCGAGTTCGGACGATCGTGCTCCGAGTCGGCGCGATAGTGGGAGCAAGCGTGGCTATAGGTTCGGTTATCGCTCTCACGGAGGCCACGCCCAGCAAGCCGCCCGGCGCACATTAGGGCTTGAACTTAGACATTAAGCAGAGCGGAAGGTTGCTAATTCGTCATGCGATCGCAGTTAAAAGTGATTAGCTTCTCGGGGATTGATGGTGCTGGCAAGACCACGCAAATCGAGGCACTGCGAGATTATTTACGGGAGCTTGGCTTTCGCTCCGCTCTCTATACCTTCTGGGACAATGTCGTCGTATTCTCCAGTTTTCGGGAACACATGAGTTTTAAAGCCTTCAAGGGCGACAAGGGCATTGGCAGCCCCGATAAGCCAATCGTCCGCCGCGATAAGAACGTAACCTCGTGGTATATCACTGCGGTTCGTCTGTTCTTTTACTTGCTCGATACATACAGCCTGCGGGTCGCTGTTTCGGGCAGCTCCGACCTCGATTTCATTATTTTCGACAGATACATTTACGACGAGCTTGCCAACCTGCCGCTACATCGTCCAGCAGTGCGTTTTTACGTAAGCTTGATTCTGCTTCTGATACCCGTGCCTGATATTGCATTCATTGTGGACGCCGACCCGGAAGCTGCCCACCGGCGCAAACCCGAGTATCCCCTGGAGTTTGTACGCAAAAATCGCGAAGCTTATATCGCTCTGAGTCAGGTTGCTCAAAACATCACGGTGCTTGCGCCTCTCTCGCCGGAAGAGACAACGTCTACTATCAAAGAATCAGTTAAGAGAAGATTTCTGCGAGCCGATGTCGCGTCACAGGATCTCCCACTGCAATGTCCAGCGGGTGTAAGCCAACCCATTCCTCCGAGCGCCTGAAAGGATTTTTTGGGCGCAACTTCTTCTATTGAAAGCACATCGAACCCTGAGCCCTTGTTCGACAGGAGACGAATGAAGATCTGTCTAGTCACTGCCTTTCCGCCAAGCACTGGAGGATTGAGCGAATACGGATTTCACCTCGCACAAGAATTGCAGCGTAATCCGTTTCTCACCCTCACTGTTCTGGCGGATGATTTGCCGGCGAATCATGTCGAGCCGGAGGGATTTACGGTTCAGCGCTGCTGGTCATTCGATGATCCAACCAGCGCGTTCCGTCTGCTCAAGACGCTGCAGCGCCTGAAACCCGACGTTGTCTGGTTCAATCTCCTGTTCAGCACGTTTGGCCGCAATCCCCTGATCGCGTTTACCGGACTCATGACGCCCCTGCTTGCGCGACTGAGTGGCCGTTACACGCACGTGACGCTGCACCATCTCATGGACACCGTGGAACTGAAGGATGTCGGAGTCCGGCACGAAGGCTTATATCGCTTCGCCGGTGCGATGGCGACGCGCATGTTGTTGCTCTCGAACTCCGTCTCGGTGCTTATGCCCGGTTACCGCAAAATCTTGAACGACAAATATGGGCGAGACAAC
>QIAK01000467.1:2274-3651 GCA_003225515.1 Acidobacteriota bacterium
CCCCGATTTCTCTCGGCGAGGCACTCCTGTCCATCGCATTCTGGCGTTTGGAAAATGGGGTACCTACAAGCGTCTCGAACTCATGATCGAGGCTTTTAATCTGATTTCCCAGAAAGTTCCCGAGGTGAAACTTGTAATCGCAGGTGGAGACCATCCTCAGGCCGCTGGTTACACCGAATCAGTGAGACGACAATGCGCGGGTGATCCGAGAATCGAGTTTCGGGGCTATGTTCCGGAGGAAGGATTGCCAGACCTGTTTCAAAGTTCCACCGTAGCAGTAATGCCATATTCTTCGTCCACGGGATGCAGCGGTGTCGCTCACCTGGCATGCGCTTACGGCGTGCCCATTGTTTGTGCTGATCTGGCTGACTTCCGGCAAATGGCCCAGGGTGAGGAATTGGCGATTGACTTTTTTCCTCCCGGAAGCGCGCAGGGACTCGCGGATTGCCTGGTGCAACTGCTACAGGATTCCCAGAAACAGCAGGTGATGGCTGCGCAGAACTTCTCTGCCGGAGTTCGGATAACGTTGCCGAACGTTGTTCAGAAGTATCTTCGTCACTTCGAACTTCAGCAGCGTGTTCAGACATTGCGCTATGTCGCTCAAATCCGGCGGCTGCCGCGATGGATTCCGTCGAAAACCCTGTTGCTTCGTCTCATGACGCGGAACTCTCTCGGCTGGGCGCGGCGTTCCGCCGTCCTGCACACGTCGTGGAGCGATCGCGAAGACCTACTTCACGGTAACGACAACGGTAGTGGAAAGCTGAACGGAACTCGAAGCTCCGTTGATGGTGATGGAATAAGCCTTGCTGCTGGAGGCCTTGACGGTGCTAACCGGCACACTTCCGCCCCCGCAGGAGGTCCCTCCGACAATCATCGCGGCCAGAAGACAAGCTCCAAGAACGGGAATAATCTTCTTGCGCCGAATGTTCCCAATGAAGGTAACGCCGAACAATCCAAGACTGAACATCCAAACGGCAGGAGTGTACCGGCTCCTCTTAGCGTTCTCCGCGGTAGTGCTGGTGACGGAGACGGCAAGAACGGAGCTGGCGGCTTTATTGCCGGGAGTGATGGAAGAGGGAGAGAAGGAACAGCTCAGACCGCTGGGCAACCCAGCGCACGTCAAGGCAATCGTGCTATTGAAAGTTCCTGACTTCGGAGTTGCGGTTATTGTCAGGTTCCCTGATCCCCCGGAAGAGATTGTCAGCGCAGTCGGACTCGCGCCAAACGTCACTCCGCCGCTCGAGCTTGCAATGCATGTTGAAGTGAGCTTTACGCCGCCGGAGATCTGGTTGGTCATGCTCGGCTTTCCCACGGCTTGCACGTACAGCGTGTAGCTCCCGTTAGGAACTGAGTAGCTGCATAGATTCAGGGAAGTTG
>QIAK01000468.1:0-1266 GCA_003225515.1 Acidobacteriota bacterium
GCATCATTCCCCAAACTCGAACTAACGTAGTAAGTCGTCCCCCACGCCAACGTCCCACACATCAGCGCGCACACAATAAGCAAGCACCGAATCGCAGCAACTTTTGTCGCCCCGCGCAGTCGAAGGACCCCTTTCGTCTTCGCAAGCGCACCGGCCCGAATAGGAATTTCCACCACGTCTCTCTCCTCGCTGCTAACTCGTAATCAATAGAAAAATGGATAGCCACAAAACCCCGGGTGCCCCACGTCTCGCTTCTTTTTCGAGACGTGGGAGTTCCACCTGCATGCCTCAAACCCTACTTCGGTCCCACCACAACCTCCTCGCAACCTCGGCGATAACTCACCCGCGCACTCTTACACTTCGGCGGTTGCACCCCTGTATCGCACTGCAGCAACGTGATCTCCGAAGCACAGCGCACCGGGATCGACATGTCAGGCAAAGAAGCGTGCCTCCGTGCACATCCCGTTCCCGCCGGCAACATCGCACACAGCAACAAAAAACAAATCCTGCGTTCCTTCATTCCCACTTCCAATCTCCAAAACAAAAAGGCCACCGGCATCGCCGATGGCCTCTTCGGGCCAGATTGCTCTCAATGTGTTCCCCGCTAATTCACCAGCCAAGCCGGAATCAGCGCCGCAACCTGCACCGAGTCCGTAGGACAAGTCACCGAACCAGGAAGTGTTCCCCCGCACCCCACGCTAACGTTGCCCACACTGGATGCACCGGTACCCACTGCAAACGTCACTCCCGCACTGTCGCCGTAGAGAACCGCAGTGCTCGTCGTCGCCGACGCGGTCAGCGCCAGATAATAACGTCCAGGCTGCAGCGTCACGCTGCCTCCCGTCCAGTTCACAGTGTGCGCCCCGCTTGTCGTTGCCGTACTACCGGCAACCGATCCCGTATGCGCTTGCAGCGTGCAGGTTCCACCCGAAGTTCCCGAATAAATTCCCAGGTCGTACGTCGTCGCCGTCGTATCCGCCGTAGAGACGTAATAACTAACCTGCGAGCTCGTCTTCTGGAACTCCAGAACCGTCCCAAAGAAAGCAGCCTTGTTCGCACTCGATGAGAACACCGTTGCCGCGCTGCTCGCGTGTGGAACCGTAATCCACACCGACGCGCTGCTGTCCGGCGGCACCACTCCATGCGCGAATGCCGTAGTCGCAACTTGCGTCGAATTCGTGCTCGCCGCCGCCGTTGGAGCCGTCGGAGTTCCCGTCAATGCCGGCGAAGCCAGCGCAGCCGCTCCCGTGACCTGCCCCACCGAAT
>QIAK01000468.1:1480-3991 GCA_003225515.1 Acidobacteriota bacterium
AAACGTGCAGTAGGCCGATCCCGTACGCGCCAGCGTTGTCGTCCCGCTCGTCCCCGCATTCGCGATTACTACACCGATCACTCCGCTCGTGACCGCGCTCGCTGGCTTCACCGCACAACCATTGGCAGTCAGCAATGCCAGGCCATTCAAAACCGTGCCGGTCGTGGTGTCATTGCACAGTTCATAGCTGTTGTTGGCAAACTTCCCCAACTCGAATCCGCTGTTGCTGCTGACGCTTCCAGCTGCATACACCGTTGCCGGACGCAATCCAATTCCACTCGAGGCATTGAACGTCCCAATGCTGTATGCCTCATCCGCCCACGGCTTAAGATTGCTGCTCGGGTCGATGACCCACTTCAACGCACTATTCACCCAGAAACCCAGGCCCGGAGCCGCTCCCGACGTCGAACTCTCGCTCCGCAACACCGCGTAGTTATCTCCCGTATCGAATCCCAGCGACGTCCGTTGCCATGTCGAACTGTTCGTATAGCTCGAATACACATGCAGATTTTGTGCCGCCGTCCCGTTGTACTCTCCCAGATCGTTCGGATCCTCCTGCGCCAGGTTCGTAAAATAGGAGCTAGTCGCGCTCGTCGCCACCTTCTGTGGCGTTCCGGCATTCGCCGAGATATAAAAATTTCCATCATTGGAAATCCCCAGCGCCGATGTCGCTGTCCCCGCCGCAGCCATCGCTGTCCCCGGAACCGGAGAACTCACCATCCACGGCCCCGCCACCATCAGTTGTCCGTTCACCGTCAGATTTCCACTGAACGTGCCCGCCGTCGTCGTGATCCCGCCACTCCCCGCATAATTAAGGACGCTTCCACTATCCGTCAGCGCGGCATCGCCGCTCACCGCCGCCCCGCTCGCCGAATACATTGCCACCTGCGCCGCCGCGCCGCTGTTCACCGTTCCCGATCCACCGCCGCTCCCGCAATCCGCCCCCGTACCTGTAATCACTCCCGTCGAACTCGCGTGCAGACACTGCGCACTCGATCCCGTAATCGGCAGCGTCACACTCCCACTCGTCACCGCCAGATTTCCATTCACCGTCAGTGGAATATTAAAGGTCGCGCCCGCCGCGCCGATATTCAGCTTGGCATGCGTACTGTTCGTTCCAGGATCGTTCACGTAAAAGTTGTGTCCCCCAGGAGCGCCGTAACTCTGATCCTGCGCTCCTACCGCTCCCGTCGAATCCGTTCCGATAAAGCTATCGGCCGCGCTTCCCGCTCGCACATATCCCGGAGTAGCGAACGTCTGCTGCGGACTTCCATCCATGGTCGTAATAATCTGCCGGGGAGCTACGCTGGCTCCCGGTCCCGGATTCAAATTGATCGCTCCGCTGATTCCTGAAGTCCACGCACCCGACGCGGGCCCGATCTGCACCACCTGGGCCCCCACATTCCTGTTTCCATTTCCTCCCGAATCGCCCGCGGGATACACTCCCCAATACGGCGTGTATGAATTGCTCGTGCCCGCAAGCACTCCCCGCTTGCAGAAAACCTTTGGCAGGTACGATGTGGAAATAATCGAACTCGCCTGTCCGCACTGATTCATGTACGCGCTCGCCCCGTTACTAAGGATGATTCCTCCCGGCCAGAACGGCAGCGTCGGAGTCCATAACGCGTTTCCCACCGTGTATGCGCTCGTTGCTGCTTCCGTATCGGTGTAAGTACAAATTCCATTCGTACTACAACTCCCGCCGGTGCCGGTCACTACCGAGAACGCATTTCCTGTGTACGGCGCCGAGCTTGGCGACGATCCAATGCTCACCACAATGTCAAACGTTCTTGTTCCCGATCCAACCAGATCGGGATTCGGCCAGTACAAGGGAATACTCGTTCCACTCGTCAACGGCAGCGCCGTCCCAATGAACATCATTGGACCTGTCCCCAGAATTGAGTCTTTGGGAACGACATAATAGTTTCGTTGAGCGCTCGTCGGACCTCCCGAAGCGAATACCGGAAGCGCTCCTCCGATCGGAGCATCGCCCTGAATCGTCAGTGCATTTATCGTCGAGATATAGCCGGCAATCGCCGAAAGCGATCCCGGATAAATCGGATTCGTGCACGCCCCGCTCTCGTTGTAGACATTGTTAATCGACCACGACTGCAGGCCTCCCCCATAGAAAGCCGCGTATTGGCTCGTTCCCTGGATCACGCTGTCCTGAATATCCAGCGTGTTTCCTGAAACGTTCCTGACTCCGTTTCCGCTGCACTGTAAGCTGGCCTCCAAATGATGGAGGTAGCCCACGGGCGCAGCTCCCTGATCGCCGCGCAGGTACACCATGTTGCCGCAAAAATTCGCATCGCAACGGAACGCCGTTCCACTGCCTTCGTTCGTCATCCCATCCACGATGAAGTGCTGGTCGTTGCCCACCACCACGCCCTGATGAAACAATCCGCCGCTAAACCCTGGCGCAAATTTAATATCCTGCAGCCGCGCTCCGTCTGTCTCATCCTCGATTGCGGCATTCTCGATCGCCACCCATCCAAAGCCCGATGACGATGA
>QIAK01000468.1:4048-4688 GCA_003225515.1 Acidobacteriota bacterium
TTCACACGCGCTTCCTACGTTTTCGCCGGAGTTGAGAAATAGAGAATCGCCCAATCGCCCGTCACCAGGTGGTGGCTGCTCGCGGTATTCACTGTGTACAATCCACTCGCTGCCGATGCCGAAGCAATCTGCGCTCCGTCCACGTTCGTAGCGGATTGCAATTCCAATCCCCTCACGATCGATGCCAGCCCCGTGCTCCCCGCATAATCCCCCACCATCAAACAGAGCGATCGCGTGTAGCACCGCCAAAAAGCTCCGTCTCCATTCAGCACACTTTTTGAAGCCTTCAAATATACCGGCCAGTAAATGTTGTAGTTCGCCGTGTTCGCGCCCCCGGTCGGAAGTTCCTGGATCACCGCGTGCGTAGTTCCTCCCGCCATCCCAACATTGATCGCCTCCTGATTCCCGCCATTGGCGGCTCCCAGGGTGAAGCCCGCCGCGTGATTTCCAGTCGGTGTAAACAGGATCGTCCCGCTCGCAGCGCCGGAAGTGCAACTGCCTCCCGTCACCGCCACCGCTTCTGCCGTTCCCGTGCCCGAAATGTAAACGCCATAAGGAGCGTTCACATTGTTCGATGTATCAATCCCCGCCGGGCAGGGAGTCAGCGTCACCGTCGCCTGAGTGCCGCCAACCAGAGCGC
>QIAK01000469.1:0-2508 GCA_003225515.1 Acidobacteriota bacterium
CGCTACGGCAAGCGCACTCGGATTCTCAACGGCCCGCTGCGCCACGCGCTCGTGGACGCATACGGCACGTTGCGAACTCAACGCCGCGCTGCCGATACTGATTTCAGCTTCAGAACGAAACAAATTTACGGAAGACATAGGTTTTGAGAGTCAAACAATTTTTACGCAGCCCCAGAACCTTTCAGGACAGCTGGAACAGTCTTGGCCAGAATCTCCAAGTCCAGCCACAACGACCATGTGCGAATGTACTGTAGATCCAGTTCCATCCACTTCTCGAACGTGGTGGAACTCCGCCCCATAATCTGCCAGAGACAAGTAATGCCGGGACGCACGCTGAACCGCTTGCGTTGCCAGTCCTGGCAATAAGTCTCGAACAATTCGTAATCCCTCACCTGCAACGGCCGCGGACCCACCAGACTCATCTCCCCCTTCAACACATTGAAGAGCTGCGGAAGTTCGTCGATGCTGGTCTTGCGCAGGAACGCTCCCACAAGCGTGATGCGGGGATCGCGTTTGATTTTGAAGACCGGACCATTGGCCTCATTCTGGTGCTCTATCTCCTTCAGCCGTTGCTCGGCATCTACGACCATCGTGCGGAACTTGTAAATCTGAAACATCCTCTTATTCAGTCCCAGACGCTTCTGCACGAAGAAAATTGGTCCCGGCGAAGTCAGCTTTACCGCCAAGGCAGTAAGTAGCATCACCGGCGAAACGGCCAAAATTGCCAGCAGCGAAACCACGATGTCGATCGCGCGCTTGATCGTCAGTCCCCAGAAATCTGTGATCGTGCTCTCATGGCTGATCAGCGCATCCCCGTCAAACTCATCCGACCGTTGGCGCGCGTCCTTCAGATCGAAGATGTTCGGCAGAAATCTGACAATGATGCCCTGCTGTTCGCACGCGGACGCAATTTGCGATGCATATCCGTGGAAGGAGCGAATGGGCAAAGCCAGCACAACTTCATCCACAATGTTGCGCCGCACGTACGACGGCAACATATCCAGGTTCGAAACCAGCGAGAATCCCTGCCGTTTGAATTCTTCCAGGCCGTTCCACTCTTCATCAGCGAATCCCAGGATTCGATAGCCAAGTTCCGGCTTTCCTTGAATTCTCTGGACCAGTTCCAGCGCCCGCGAATTCGTTCCGATCACCAGCATATTTCGGGTATTCCGGCCATGCCGCCGGGCATAGGCCAGGGCTTCGCGAATCACCACGCGGCTTAAAACCACCGACGTGGTAGTCAGCACCCAAAACAGCGCCAAAAAGATTCGATTGACTACCCAGATCCGAAACGCCAACCCGAATACCGCGACCACAACCGTTCCCATAGTCGTGGCCCTGACAATGTCCCAGATCTCGGTTCGACGTCCCACCAGGCGCTTCGAGGCATACAGTCCAAACACGCTGAACAGGATGTGCCAGATTGCCAGGAAACTCACAAACAGAATCAAGTTTCCGAGCTTCACTCGCAACTCGAAGAACTCCGCCAGCCCGAATCGCCCCACTCGATGGTACTGGGGTAGGGTCGATACTGCGAACGAAACCACCATCAAGAGCAAATCAAACAGCTTGAAACCGTTTGAAAAAACTTTGCGGCCTATACGCATAAGAAGTCCTGAGGAGATGGTTACTAAGGCTTTCGCAAACCCCGGGGGATGGGTGAGTACTCTAAAGCTGCAGATGAATGCGGGCACCGTAGTCGTGCCCGCGTCACCGTTAGGGTGTGCAGCGCTTACTTCTTCGACTTCGCAACTACCAGGCGCTCGATCGCATCGATGCTCTCAAGATTATCGTGAGTGATTTCTTCATCGCCGACCCGGACATTGAATGTTTCTTCCAGGAACGATACCAGGCGGAAAATACCCATAGAGTCAATAATGCCGTTCTTGGTCAAAATCTCCTGGTCCGTAACCTGCATGATGCCCTTAGGCTTGGCAAACTCCTCGAGCACGTATTCCCGGATCTGATCCTTCACTTCTGCTGACTCGATCATCTTTGTCTCCCAATTGCTGTGAATTATTTATTTCCACATCGACTATAAAACTTTCCGTTTTACCGGACGCCCACAGGCTCAGTTGCCAGCTTCACGCGATCGATCTTCCCCGTCGACGTCTTCGGCAGTTCGTCGCAGAGATCGATCACCTCCGGAATCATGTACTTCGGAACGCGCGATGCGCAGTACTGCTGCAGCTCCAGAACGCCAAGCTCTCCCGGTATGTTTACCGAAACCACTGCCCGGATGCGGTTGCCGATGATCTCGTCCGGAACCGCCAGCACCGCCGCCTCCCGCACTCCCGGATGGCTCAGCAAGGCGCTTTCGATTTCGCCCAGCTCGATGCGATAACCGCGGCTCTTGATCATGCTGTCGCGGCGGCCCTGAAAATAATAATTGCCGTCATCGCCCACCGTGACAATGTCACCCGTGCGGTACATCTTCTCTTCGAAGTGATGCTGAAAATGGTTCGGCACCACCATCTTCGCGGTCTTCTCCGGATCCGCCCAGTAACC
>QIAK01000469.1:2770-2967 GCA_003225515.1 Acidobacteriota bacterium
GTATGCTCTTCAACCGCTCCGGCGTCAGTCGGCCGTGTAACAGGAGCAGCATCAAAGCCGACGGCACGGAGTACCAGATCGTAATCTGCTGGGTTTCGATAAAGTTCGCCAGGCTCGTCGGAAACACCGCCAGATCTTCGGTGATGAGGTAAACCGTCGCGCCCGCTTCCAGCGCGTTGTAAACGTCGAAGACGGAA
>QIAK01000021.1:0-345 GCA_003225515.1 Acidobacteriota bacterium
ATCCACCAAAGGAAAGGTTTGCCGTTCGTATGCTTTCAGGCGCTCGGCCACAACATCCTCGCGATCATCCTGGCGCGTTTCCAGCCGGGAACCATCCAGATCACAAGTGTTGGCCATGCGAGGGGGCTTGGAATGAACGTTGTAGATGCGCCCACAGGTGGGGCAAGATTGGCGCCCACTAATCCGCCGCAACATCTGATTGTAACCCACTGAAATGTTCATCACAACCGGCTGCCCACAGGGCTTTTGATTGTCAAAGAGCTTGCCTTGCAAAAATCTGTCCAGCCATTCCGCCTGCACCGGCGTGCGCGGAAATCCGTCTAGAATGAAACCTCGCTCGCAATC
>QIAK01000021.1:402-8577 GCA_003225515.1 Acidobacteriota bacterium
ACGAGCTGGCCCTTATCCATGTACTCGGCGGCCTTCTTGCCCAGCGCCGTTCCGCGCGCCTTGTGGTCCCGCAGGATGTCGCCGGTCGAGATCTGTGGAATGCCAAAGCGCTCCACAATTATCTTGGCCTGGGTGCCTTTACCGGCTCCCGGAGGGCCCAGAAGGATCACCGGGCCGAGCTTGCGTGAAATAGCGTCCGCCATTTAGATGGCTTGTGCGTCCATATCTTCATTCCGCCACCCGCCAATTCTCTGGGCTTCCAGACGACCATTGGCCGGCGCGACTTGATCAAGTAACAATGTGGTTAGATTAAGACCACGTCCGGCGGCCGCGAATCCTGCCGCTTCGCGGACTAAAACCTTCATAGTGACGCATGATGAGCTGTGCCTCAATCTGGGTGACCGTATCCATGGCAACTCCCACCACGATCAGCAATGAAGTGCCACCAAAATAGAAATTCACTCCCAGACCATTGGTGAACCACGTTGGCAGCCGTTCGAAGAAGGCTCCTGCTGCCCCCGGCAGATGATTCAGATGTATCCCGGCGATCATCCATTCCGGGATGAACGAAATAATGATGAGGTACAACGCACCCACGAGGGTAATGCGGGTCAACACTTCGTTGATGAAATCCGCCGTGCGTTTTCCCGGACGAATGCCGGGAATAAATCCCCCATATTTCCGCATGTTGTCGGCGACTTCGCTGGGATTGAAAACGATGGAAACGTAAAAGTACGCAAAGAAAATGATGCCCACCGCATACAGCAGCGTATAGAGGGGCTCACCCCACTTGATCGCCTCAAACAGCGAGCCGAAGTAGCGGTTGTTGCGCAACCCGTACCCGAGGGTTTGCGGCAGCGTCAGAATCGAAGATGCAAAGATTACCGGCATTACGCCGCCGGCGTTCACGCGCAACGGAAGGTGGGTCGATTGTCCTCCCATCACTTTGCGGCCGACTACACGCTTGGCGTATTGCACCGGAATTCGCCGTTCGCTTCGTTCGACATAAACGATGAACGCCACCACCCCCACCATGAACACCAGCAGGAACACCATCAGCGGGAACGTCGCCGCGCCCCACGCCGCATTCTTGGCCTTTTCGATCAAGTCCACGACGCCGCGCGGCAATCCCACCACAATGCCGGAGAAGATCAAGAGGGACATGCCATTGCCCACGCCGCGCTCCGTGATCTGCTCGCCCAGCCACATAATAAACGCGCTGCCCGTGGTCAAGGTCAGCATGGTCATCAGGCGGAAACCCCAGCCCGGATTCAGCGCGAAGCCGCCCTTTTCCAGACCAATGGCAATGCCGAACGACTGCACCGCGCTCAAGATCACAGTGATGTAACGCGTCCACTGCGTAATTTTCTTGCGGCCTAGTTCGCCCTCTTTCTGCAGCTTGGCGAGCGGCTCATAAACCACCGTCAACAACTGCAGAATGATGGACGCCGTAATGTAGGGCATAATGCCCAGGGCGAAAATCGTCATGCGGCGCAATTGGCCACCGGAGAACAGATCCACAAATCCCAGCAACGATCCGCTCGTACCGCTCTGGGTAAAGAAATTTTCCAGCTTGAGGGTATCGATTCCCGGCGTCGGAAGGTGTCCGCCCAACCGGTACACGAACAGCATTCCCAGAGTAAACAGGATGCGTTTGCGCAGGTCCGGAATCCGGAAAATATTCGCCAGTTTATCGAACATTACTGCTCCGCCTTCACTTCCGCCTTCATTGCCAAGACCTCAACTTTACCGCCGGCCTTCGTGATTTTTTCCTGCGCGGACTTCGAGAACTTGTGCGCGTGTACTGTGATCGCAACCTTCAATTCGCCGTCGCCCAAAATCTTTACCGGATATTTCGTCTTGATCACCCCGGCTTTGCGCAGCACTTCAGGAGTGATGGGCTCGCCATGAAATTCTTCGCCCATCTCCATCAACCGCTCCAGGCTGACAATGTTGAATTCCTTGCGGAAGATGTTGGTGAAGCCGCGCTTCGGCATGCGGCGGTGCAGCGGCATCTGGCCGCCTTCAAAACCGCGAATCATGCGCGAACCGGTGCGCGAACGCTGGCCCTTGTGCCCACGGGTGGACGTCTTGCCCATGCCCGACCCCATACCGCGGCCCACACGCTTCCGCTTTTCCGTCGCCTTCTTCGGTGCTCGTATGTTCGATAAATTCATAAGTAAGCTCTCAGCTCTCAGGATTCGGCTTTCGGTTTTTCAGCCACCGAGCGAGTTCGCCGAGGGCTGACAGTTGAAAGCGGATCGCTTTTCAGTTCACTACTTCCACCAGGTGCGGAACCTTTGCCACCATGCCGCGAATGGCAGCATTGTCCGGCCGCTCGATAACCTGGTTCAGGCGGGTAAATCCCAGCCCCTTGATAACTCGCTTTTGTTTTACCGGGGCACAAATGGCAGAGCGCACCCACTTCAACTGGATCAGCCCGCCGCCCGAATTAGTTTTCTTCGCCGTCATTTCTAAAACCTCAGCCCGAAATTGCTAGTTCTAGTGGCCCTGATAACTGGCCGCGGTTCCTACAGCTCTTGCGCCGTCTTGCCGCGCATGGTCGCAATGCCTTCCCGGCTCTTCAGTTGCTTCAGCGCATCGAATGTCGCTTTAATAACGTTGTGCGGATTCGTCGTGCCAATCGATTTCGTCAGCACATTCTGCACACCCGCCGAGGTCATGACCGCGCGCACCGCTCCGCCTGCAATCACGCCCGTGCCTTCGGGAGCCGGCTTCAGCAGCACTTTGCCCGAACCATAACGTCCCAGCACGAGATGCGCGATGCTGGTCTGCGTCAGGTTCACCTTAATCAGGTTCTTCTTCGCCGACTCGATTCCCTTGCGAATGGCCTGGGGAACTTCCTTGGCCTTGCCGGAACCGTAGCCCACTACACCGGCAGAGGGATCGCCCACGACAACCAGCGCGGCAAACGAAAGATTCTTGCCGCCCTTGACGACCTTCGTCACGCGGTTGATGGCCACGACCTGGTCCTTGAGCTGGAACGAATTCGCGTCGAGCTTTTTAATGACTGTTGGCATTATTAATCCTAGCTTTCAACTATCAGCTTTCAGCTTGTCGCTCCAGCGGATAGCTGAGAGCTGACCGCTGAGAGCTGCCTTTAGAACTGCAATCCCGCTTCGCGCGCTGCGTCGGCCAAAGCCTTCACGCGCCCGTGATAAATGTAGCCGCCTCGGTCGAACACGACCTTGGTCACGCCCTTGGCCTTGGCGCGCTCGGCAATGACTTTGCCCACCGCCTTGGCTGAGGCAACGTTTCCTCCGGTGCGCCGGTCTTCCTTTTTGCCCTCGGCCGTGCTGGCGGAAACCAGTGTCTGGCCATGCAGATCGTCGATGACCTGCACGTAAATATGATTGAGCGAGCGGTACACATTCAGCCGCGGACGCTCCGCAGTTCCCTGCATCTTTTTACGGATGCGGTCGTGAACATGTCCGCGCTTTTCGTTTTTGGTAACTCTTGTCAGCATTGCATCTGTCCTTGGTCGTTGGTCGTTGGCCGTTAGCCCAAGACTCGCGACGGTTGCATATTTCCCGAACTTCGCTGGCCAAACAAGGAGGCCCCAGCGCTTAACGACCGCTTACTTCGCGCCGGTCTTTCCGACCTTCTTCTTCAGGCGCTCTCCGGCATAGCGCACGCCCTTGTTTTTATACGGATCGGGGGGACGCAGCGAGCGCATTTCCGCCGCCACCTGGCCCACCTTCTGCCGGTCGATTCCCGTGACCGCAATCTTGGTCTGCTTGGGATCGACCGACGCGTCCACACCTGTCGGCAGCGGATACTCGATGGGATGCGAGTAGCCAAGGTTGAACACAATCATGTTCTTGCCCTTCATTTCGGCACGGTAGCCAATGCCGACGATTTCCAGTTCGCGCGTCCATCCCTTGGTCACGCCCTCAACCGCGTTGTTGACCAGAGCGCGCGCCAGCCCGTGCAGCGCTGCCTGAGAATCATTCTGACGCACCGCGACAATGATTCCATCCTTCTGCTCGACCGTAATGCCGGTCGGCAGCGCGGTGTCCAGTTTGCCCTTCGGCCCCTGCACCAGGACGGTATTCCCCTCTACTTTGACCGTCACCCCTTTGGGGATCGGGATCGGCTTTTTTCCAATTCTCGACATAAGCTTTCAGCTCTCAGCTTTCAGCTCTCAGCTCTCAGCACAATCGCGCCCTCGGTGAGGGCCGATGGCTGAAAGCTGACAGGCTCTTTAGTAAATCTGACACAGCAACTCGCCGCCTACGCCCTCTCGGCGAGCCTGGCGGCCGGTCATCACGCCGCGCGGGGTGGTGAGAATGTTGATTCCCATGCCGCCCAGCACGCGCGGAATCTCAGTGCGCCGTACATAGACGCGGCAACCGGGACGCGAAACGCGCTCCACCTTCGAAATCGCGGCTTCATTATTAGCGCCGTATTTCAGATAAATCCGGATGACCTTGTGGCCTTCCTCTTCCGTCGGCTTGAAATTGGAGATGTAACCCTCTTCCTTCAGAATGCGGGCAATCTCCAGCTTCAGGCGCGAAGCCGGAATGTCCACCTTCTGGTGCCGGGCTTGGAGTGCGTTCCGCACTCGCGTCAACATGTCTGCGACCGGATCGGTCAACCTCATCGTTTGCTTCTCCTCTAGCCACCCGTTCGCTCCGCGTCCAGCGGAGAACCTGCGGCAGCGTTGTTACTTCGGTCCTTCTTCCTTACTTCGGTCGTTCATCGTGGGTCGCTAGCTTTGCTGCGGTTGTCCGCTCAATTTGGCGAACGACCAACGACCATCGATCAACGACGCTTTCCTACCAGGACGACTTCGAAACGCCTGGAATCTCCCCGCGCAGCGCGAGCTGGCGGAAGCACAAGCGGCAGATGCCGAATTTGCGCAGAAATGCACGCGGGCGTCCGCATAGCTTGCAGCGGTTGTGCCTCCGCGTGGAGAACTTTGGCTTCGGCGCCTTCGCGTCGCGCGCCTTCTCAAACGTTTTCTGAATCTTTGCGTCCTTGACTCTTTTTGCTGTCGTCATTCCACCCTCAAAATTTTTCGGTTACCGCCAGAAACCGTTACTGCGTCCGGAACGGCATACCCATGTGCTTCAACAGCGTCCGCGCCTGATTGTCGTTGGCCGCCGTGGTCACAATGGTGACGTTCATGCCCTTCTGCTTATCTACCTTTTCATACGAAATTTCAGGAAAGATCAACTGGTCATGCAATCCAATCGTATAGTTCCCGCGTCCATCGAATGACTTGCTCGAAACTCCGCGGAAGTCGCGCACGCGCGGCAGAACGATATTCACCAGCCGGTCGAAAAACTCATACATGCGGTCGCCTCGCAAGGTCACCATCGCGCCAATCGATTGGCCCTGGCGCACTTTGAACGCGGCAATCGATTTCTTTGCCCGCGTCACCACCGGCTTCTGACCGGTGATCTGACCCAGTTCATTGACCGCCGGATCGAGTATTTTCGAATTCTGGGTCGCCTCGCCGACTCCCATATTCACGACGATCTTGTGCAGGCGCGGAACGGCCATCACATTCTTCAGTTCCAGTTCCTTCAGCAGTGCGGGCGCAACTTCCTTCTCAAACCTTGAGCGTAGCCGCGGACGTTCCTTGGCGCTATGCCGTGCCTGGTCCGGCGCCTTCTGCTCCTGCGATTCCTTCTGTCCCTTTTTTTCTTTTGCCATTTTCGTCTCGTCCACTTCCTCTCACGGTTTCGGTCGTTAGCTGCTAGCTTCTAGCTCCTAGCCTCTGGCTAAAACGCTTACCGGTTCGTGAGACTCGAATTTCACCAGCACCGCTTGCACCGCAGCCACACAGCTAGAAGCTAGTGGCTGGAAGCTAGCAGCTATTTATCCAGCGTCGTCCCGCACTTCTTACAGACGCGCACCTTGCGGTCGCCGCGCACTTCGTGTCCGATGCGCACCGGGCCGCAGGTTGGGCAGACCAGTTGCACGTTGGAGATGGCAATCCGGCTCTCCTGCTCGGCGATTCCGCCCTTGATGTTGCGCTGCGGATTGGGGCGCACGTGTTTCTTCACCATCATCACGTGCTCCACCAGCAGCTTGGCGTCATTCGGAAACACGCGCAGTACGCGCCCTTCCTTACCCTTATCCCGTCCGGTAATCACCTTTACGGTGTCGTTCCGCCGGAGATCCACTCGCTTGTTTTCAGTGCTTACAGTTCGCATAATCGAATCCAATTTAGTAATAGAGTAATTTAGCAATTGGGAAATTGAAATCCAGCGCGGTCCCGATTTTTCAATTACTCAATTACCAAATTCCCCAATTCCTAGATAACTTCAGGCGCCAAAGACACAATCTTCAAAAATCTCTTCTCGCGCAATTCGCGCGCTACCGGACCAAACACGCGCGTTCCCACGGGTTCGCCGGCGTCGTTGATCAGCACCGCGGCATTCTGGTCGAAGCGAATATAAGTTCCATCGCGCCGGCGATGTTCTTTCCGCGTCCGCACGATGACCGCCTTCACCACTTTGCCCTTCTGTACCTGCCCTTCGGGCACGGATTCCTTAACGGCCGCCGTGATTATGTCGCCCAGTCCCGCGTTCAATCCGGTCGAGCCGCCCAGCGGCAGAATCATCTGCAGCTTGCGCGCGCCGGAATTGTCGGCGACTTCCAGCATCGATCTCATCATCACAGCCATGGCGTCTCTCCTGTTCTCGTCTTACTTGGCCGGTACTTCGGTTACGGCTTCCGGCACCAGCGCGGTCTTGCGCACAATATCTTTCAGCTTCCAGCGCTTCAGCTTCGACAACGGACGCGTCTCTTCGATCCGCACAATGTCGCCCACATGAGCTTCGTTCTTCTCGTCATGCGCGTAGAATTTTTTATTGCGCGCCACTACGCGTCCGTAAAACGGATGCGCTCTTTTACGCGTCACCTTCACCACAATCGTCTTCTGCATGCGGTTGGCGACAACTTCTCCCACTACTTCCTTGCGGCGGCCCTGCACCTTCTCCGTTGCCTGGCCTGATGTCCTGGTTTCCGCCATTATCGTTTCTCCGTTGCGGCGGCGCGATCGCGCTCGCCCTGAATCGTTTTCACCCGGGCAATATCTTTGCGCAGACCGCGAATCTTCTTCAGGCTTTCCGTCTGGCCCATGTTCAGCTGAAACTTCAGCTTGAAAAGCTGGTCCGCCAGCTCGTGCTCCTGGTTGTGCAGCTCAACGTCCGTCAAATTGCGAATCTTGTCCGATTTCATAATTAGCTCTCAGTTTTCAGCTCTCAGCTTTTCCACGCTGACAGCTTCTTAGTGCTTCACGCCCTCGCGCTTCACCATCGTCGTGCGCAGCGCCAACTTGTGCGACGCCAGCCGCATCGCCTCGGATGCATCCGTAACGGTGACGCCTTCCATCTCGAACAGGATCTTTCCCGGCTTCACTACCGCAACCCAATGATCGGGCGCGCCCTTGCCCTTGCCCATGCGAGTTTCAGCCGGCTTCTTCGTGACCGGCTTATCGGGAAACACGCGGATCCAGATCTTGCCCCCACGCTTCACGAAGCGTGTCATGGCGACGCGGCTGGCTTCAATCTGCCGGTCGGTAATCCAGCCCGGCTCGAGCACCTTCAACCCGAAGTCCCCGAACGCCAGCGTCGACCCGCGCCAGGCCTTACCGGTCATGCGCCCGCGCTGCTGCTTGCGATACTTCACTTTCTTTGGCATCAACATAAAGTCAGCTCTTAGCTTTTAGCTCCTGGCTCTTAGCTAAATCTTCTCTATTCTTGTCATGCAGGCCCGCTTGACTAGAATCCGCCTGCCGCGGCCGTCGCTTCCCGCTTTTTCTGCGGAAGAATTTCACCCTTGTACACCCAGCACTTCACTCCAATCACGCCGTAAGTGGTGCGCGCTTCGGTGAAGCCATAATCGATATCGGCACGCAGCGTATGCAGCGGCAACCGGCCCTGCAAGTACCACTCGGATCGCGCGATTTCGTTGCCGTTCAGCCGTCCGCTCACGCGAACTTTGATTCCCTTGCATCCGAAGCGAAGCGCCGAATCCACCGCTTTGCGCATCGCACGCCGGAATCCCACCCGCTTTTCCAGTTGCAGCGCGATCGCTTCAGAAACCAGTTGCGCGTCCAGTTCGGGCTTGTGCACTTCCTGGATGTCGACAAAAATATCTTTGCCCGCAGTGCGCTTCTGCAACTCGCCCTTGAGCTTG
>QIAK01000021.1:8646-9195 GCA_003225515.1 Acidobacteriota bacterium
TCAATGGCGCTGACGCCAGCCGACTTCAGCTTGTCCTTTAATTCGGCCTTCAGCTTGACATCTTCGTGCAGCTGTTTGTCATAGTCCCGCTCGGCAAACCAGCGCGACTTCCACGGCTTGGTAAAGCCGAGGCGAAAACCATAAGGATGGACTTTTTGTCCCATTGCTTCTCCTAAATCGAACTTATGTGGCGCGGGCGCCCTCGCCCGCGAACCCAAAAACTATTTCGCGACCGCCTTCTTCTTCCCAGAAGCTTTCGCCGCCGGAACCCGCCGCTTCGCCTTGGCCGGAGCCGCCGCCGAAGCACCGTTGCCTCCGGACACCGCTTCACTGCTTTTGCCGCGCTCCGCCAAAATCAATGTGATGTGCGCAATGCGGCGCTGGTAGCGGTACGCGCGTCCCTGCGGCGCCGGACGAATGCGCTTCATGCGCGGACCGTCGTTGGCGATCGCACTTTTCACGAACAGGTTGTCGATGTCCACGTCGAGATTCTTTTCGGCGCTGAGAAAATTCGCGTTGTCCAGCGCCGATTGCAACAGCTTGCCCACG
>QIAK01000021.1:9209-13042 GCA_003225515.1 Acidobacteriota bacterium
TCTTCCACGCGCCGGCCCTTGATCAGCTCCAGGACCAGCCGTGCCTTCTGCGGCGACACCCGCAAGTAACGCATTTCAGCTCGAAATTCCATAGTCGTAATCTCACTCTTGGCTTTTGACCTTTAGCTCTTAGCCAACAGCCAAGAGCCAACAGCTAAAAGCGGTGTTTATGCTTTCGGCGCCGCTGGTGCAGACGGAGCCGACGGAGTAATCGCCCCCGGACCTCCGGGGATGCCCGCCGGCTTGGCCGCGACTTCCGTCGCCGCCCTCATGGAGTGCCCCTTGAACGTCCGGGTGAAACTGAATTCGCCCAGCTTGTGGCCCACCATATTCTCGGTGACGTATACCGGAATAAACTTTTTGCCGTTATGCACCGCGATCGTGTGCCCCACCATCTCCGGCAGAACCGTCGAACGCCGCGACCAGGTGCGCAGCACTTTCTTCTCATTGCGCGCATTCATGCCGTCTACCCTGGTTTGAAGGTAGGCATCCACGAACGCGCCTTTCTTAGTTGAACGTGCCATAAAGTCAGCTCTCAGCTTTCAGCTGTCAGCTCTCACCGTCAATATGCGGCCCTTTTTTCAGTGAACGAGCCATTATTTCTGTCTCCTGCTGACAATAAACTTGTCTGTGCGCTTGTTGTTGCGCGTCTTGTAGCCGCGCGTGGGCTGTCCCCAGGGCGTGACCGGATGCCGTCCACCCGAGGTCTTGCCTTCACCACCGCCGTGCGGATGGTCGACCGGATTCATTGAAACGCCGCGATTATGCGGACGCTTTCCCAGCCAGCGCGACCGTCCCGCTTTGCCGATGGTGACATTCTCATGATCGAGATTGCCCACCTGCCCGATCGTTGCCATGCAGTCCTGCGAAATCTTGCGGGTCTCGCCCGAAGGCAGCTTCACCAGCGCATACTCTTCCTCTTTTGCCACCAACTGCGCCGAGCCTCCCGCCGACCGCACCATCTGCGCACCCTTGCCGGGCTTCAACTCCAGATTGTGAATCTGCGTGCCGGGCGGAATATTGCGCAGCGGCAATGCATTGCCCACCAGAATATCGGCGTCCGCGCCGCTCACCACTTTCTGCCCCACCTTCAGCCCTTCCGGCTGCAGGATGTACCGCTTTTCGCCGTCGGCGTAAGCCAGCAGCGCAATCCGGGCCGAGCGGTTGGGATCGTACTCGATCGTGGTCACCGTGGCTGGAATACCGGCCTTGTCGCGCTTGAAATCGATAAGGCGCAGCTTGCGCTTGTGGCCGCCCCCGATAAACCGCATCGTGGTATCGCCCGAGTTGCGCCGTCCACCGGTACGCGGCTTGGGCTCGACCAGCGGCTTGTGCGGATGCCTGGTCGTAATGTCGTCGTTGACCAGCGTCGTACGATAGCGCAACGTCTGCGTCGTCGGTCTATATGTCTTAATTGGCATAAAATCAGCTCTTAGCTACTAGCTTTTAACTCTTAGCTTTTTCTTGCCGCTGTATCGGTTCGCGCTGGCCAACGACCAACAACGAGCGACCAACGACGGTTCTACAAATTCTGCGCGTACTCCGGCATTTTTTCCCCGGACCGCAACCGCACGTACGCCTTCTTCCAGTCCGGACGGTACCCGGCGAACTTACCCCGCCGCCGTTCTTTTCCTACGTAAGTGGCAGTGCGCACTGAATGCACTTTCACTTTGAAAATCGTCTGCACCGCCTGCTTGATTTCCGTTTTGGTCGCCTTTGGTTCCACCTGGAAGACCAATGTGTTCTGGTTTTCCTTGATGGCCAGGCCTTTTTCCGTAATCACCGGACGGCGAATAATCTGGTATGCGCTTTTCATATTTGCTCAGCCAACGTGCTTAGGCTACCTCCGCCGCTTTTTGGTGCCGGGCCCGCTTGCGCCGCTCGCGTACCGGCTTCTTCGCCACTTCATCCGCTTCCGGCTTGTGCTGCCGCTTCGAGACCGAAGACTTCAGCGAAATCTGCAGCTTCTCGATGGCCGGCTGCGAGAAAATCGCACGATCATATTTCAGCAGATGATAAGGATGCACTTCATTGCTGAGCGCGAGTTCCAGCCCAGCGATGTTGCGCGCGCTCAAGGCCATGTTGTGGCTCTCGTGCTTCGCCTCTTCGACGATCAGAACCGTCTTGTCGACCTTCAGCAAATCCAGCGACTTGCGAAATTCCTTGGTCTTGGGCTCTTTCACATCGAATGAATTCACCACCAGCAGCTTGCCATCCGCCAGCTTCGCCGCCAGCGCCGAACGCAGCGCGCCCATCAGCTTCTTGCGCGGAAAGGTGTAGTCATAAGAGCGGGGTTGCGGACCATGCACGGTCGCGCCATGCCGCCACAATGGCGACCGGATCGATCCGATGCGGGCCCGGCCGGTGCCCTTCTGCTTCCACAACTTTTTGCCGGAGCCGGACACTTCCCATCGCGCCTTGGTTTTGTGCGTACCGGCGCGCTGGGAGGCGCGGTAATGTTTCACCGCTTCCCAGAGCAGGTCTTCGTTGACCGCGCCGAAGATTTCGTCGGCCAGGTCCATCGTCCCGACCTTCTCGCCGCTCAAATTATGTATGTCGATAGTTGCCATTTTGCTTTTCGTCTTTTGGGTTAGCCAACCACTGATGGCCAACGACCAACGACTGCTCCTATGCCTTCTTCGCAGCTCTCTTTGCTGCCTTTAACGGATCCACCGTCGCCGAACCCGCAAATCCGCGGCGCTCTCGTGGTGGCTTCTTCGCTTTGGTAATAATGATGTAGCCGTTCTCCGGTCCGGGCACGCTGCCTTCGACCACCAGCAGATTTTCATCTTTATCAACGCCCAGAACCCGCAGGTTGCGCTGAGTCACGCGGGCGTTGCCCATATGGCCCGACATCCGCATGCCCTTGAACACGCGCGACGGAAACGCCGACGAGCCGATCGAGCCCGTAATCTGAAACATCGATCCGTGCGATTTCGGGCCACCGGCAAAATGATGGCGCTTCACCACGCCCTGAAATCCGCGTCCCTTGCTGATTCCGACGATATCGACAAAGCGTTCGCCTTCGAACATCTCGACCAGCACGCGGTCGCCGACTTTCACCGAACCATCTCCGTCGGGCGCGCCTTCAATCTCGAGCGGCACTTCGCGCATGAACTTCACCGGAGGCAGATTGTTTTTTGCCAGATGTCCCCGCGCTGGCTTGGTCAGCCGCGACTCCTTCACAAACTCGACCAGTCCGATCTGGGCCGCCTCGTAGCCGTCTCTTGCGGCCGACTTGTGCTGCGTTACCACGCATGGGCCAGCCTGCAGCACTGTGACCGGACGAACGTCGCCCTTGGAGTCAAACAGTTGCGTCATCCCGACCTTCTTGCCCAGAATTCCCGCTACCTTCGTTGCCATTTCCTTCTCCGTGCCCAGCATGGCTCGTCGCATTTCGCGTACGGCTATTGGCTGGGAAGCTCGCCGCCCTGGCTAGAAGCCAGGAACTGGAAGCTTATTTATGTTCCTTGCCGAACGCCTTGATCTCCACATCCACACCCGCGGGCAGATCGAGCTTCATCAGTGCGTCCACCGTCTGCTGCGTCGGCTCCAGAATGTCGAGCAGCCGCTTATGCGTGCGGATCTCAAACTGCTCCCGCGATTTCTTGTCCACGTGCGGCGAACGCAGCACGCAGTACTTGTTCTTCATCGTGGGCAATGGAATCGGCCCCGCAATCTGTGCTCCGGTGCGGCGCGCGGTTTCCACAATCTCACCCGTCGACTGGTCCAGGATGCGGTAGTCGTAAGCCTTCAACCGAATGCGAATTCTCTCTTTTCCAATCACTGTTTCATCTCTCTAACCCCTCCCGGCATCTCCGGAAGGAAAGAAC
>QIAK01000470.1:0-364 GCA_003225515.1 Acidobacteriota bacterium
ATCCGCGGGAGATTCCGGCAGGGAAGTACACGGTAATTCTGGAACCGGCGGCCGTGCTCGACATTGTGGGCTTCATGTTCTGGGATTATTCCGGCATGGCGATTCTCGATCAGAGATCATTTTTGACGGGGCGAATCGGCACGAAATTATTTGGCGAGAACATCAGCATCTGGGACGATGTGGCGCATCCTCTGCAAACGGGTTCTCCTTTTGACGGAGAAGGTGTACGGCGGCAGCGAGTGGGGCTGGTTGAAAATGGAGTTGTGAAGCGAGTGGTGTATGCGCGCGCCACAGCCGCCAGAATGAAGCAATCCGAGCACAAGGACAAAGCTGGTCCAATCGAAGCCACTGGACACGGCTTCGC
>QIAK01000470.1:463-1050 GCA_003225515.1 Acidobacteriota bacterium
ACAGAGCGTGGCGTGCTGGTCACGCGCCTGTGGTACATCCGTGAAGTGGAACCTTTTGAAAAAATCCTTACCGGGATGACGCGGGACGGAACTTTTTATGTAGAGAATGGACGCGTGCAGGGTGGCGTTCGAAATTTTCGCTTCAACGAGAGCCTGATCCACATGCTGTCGAATGTGGAATCAATGAGTGTGCCGGTTCGGTCGTGCGGTGAAGAATCGTTCGATATGGTGGCGCCGGCAATGAAGGTGAAAGACTTCAACTTCACTGAAGTGACGAAGTTCTAATAGCATCCTGCACGTATTTTCGCTGCCTTCCAGCACGACCTCAGGCCTTCAAAATATCTCCCGATATCACCTGAAATTGACCTGATTTTGACCCGAAATCAGCGGGTTCGAGCAGGCTTTTTCGGGCTGGAATCCGTTCTCTTAATCCCTCCTAATCCGTTCAAATAAAAGCAGTTAAGCCTCGTTTGTTCAATGACTTCGGTAACTTTGTTTGTCGGATTCGTAGGTGTACGCTGCCCTTGAGTTGGATGACAGTCCGGTAACGGAAATTACGCTCCCGGGCAGGAAGGTCTTCTCGAGTG
>QIAK01000470.1:1094-3590 GCA_003225515.1 Acidobacteriota bacterium
CACCGATGACCGAGACGCAGGCGCGAACGGGGCACTACGAAGATTTGCAGAGTGCGCCGAGATTTCCGCTGCATCTCTCTGCATCGGTAACGAGTCAAGGCAGCGCATATTCGGCGGAGACGGAAAATATCTCAGCCAATGGCGTCCTGTTTGCGATGGATAACGACGTTCCCGTGGGATCGATGGTTGACTTCACAATCCTGCTGCCCGCCGATGTTGTGGGCACGAAGCGAAATGTTCAGATTGACTGCCGGGGCCGGGTCGTCCGCAGTTTCGAGGATCGGGGCCGCCGTGGCGTGGGCGTAGTGATTGACGAATACCATTTTGAACGAGCGTAAGCGCAAGGGACTGAATGGCTACCATTCCGGTAAGCGTTGAACAAAATCTCGGGGCAGTCGTAGACGGCAGCAAAGGCCAGTTCGTCCGCGTGATTGTGGCCGACACGCAGGCCATTTTCCGCGCCGGTTTACGCAAAGTCTTCGCGCTGGAAGATGACATTCGTGTAGTTGGCCAGGCGGAGACGATGGCGCAAGCTCAATCCGCAGCCGCGAAGTTTACCGCGGATGTGCTGATTTTCGAGGCGGCGCTGACTCCGAATCCGGTGGAAGGAGTGGCCGAACTCCTGCGCCAGAATCCGAAGCTGCGCATCGTGGTGGTGACTCCAGGCGCCGATGAAGAGCTGACGCTAGATCTTTTCCGGCGTGGCGCACACGGCATTGTGTCGCGCGAAGTCGAGCCCGAGTTGTTAGTCGAGTGCTTGCGCAAAGTGTTTGCAGGCGAGACCTGGCTCGATCCTCAGGGCGTGAACTGGGTCATGCAAGCATTTCGCAACCAGACGAACCGTCCGGCGGGATCGCGGCCTAAGGTCCAACTGACTCCCAAGGAAACGCTGATTGTTTCATGTGTGACCCAGGGGATGAAGAACAAAGAGATCGCACTGCGCGTGGGCACGACAGAACAAGTAGTGAAGAATTATTTGCGGAAAGTGTACGACAAACTTGGAGTGGCCGATCGTCTTGAACTCGCGCTCTATTGCCTGAATCATCACGTGGTCGACAACACCAAGGTTCCGCCACTGCCAACTTCGCCAGTGAATGGTCAGGCCGCGAACGCCGCTGCGGCGGGAGTTTCGGCCTCCGGCTCAACTGCAGGCATAGTTTCTGGTTCAGGGTCCGCACCGGTTACGACTGCAGGCTCTTCCGAAAAACTGTCTTAAGGTCTTGTTGAATTCGCTGTAGCAGCCCTCCTTTCAAGTTGCGGTTTCGGCGACTGCACCCATAGAATCAAGAAGAGCGAAACAGCCGCGAATCCACCAGGATTTGCGGTGAGCACGACGCTTCTGTAAGAGTCGATCCTTTCCATCCGATTCAAGCCGGAGAGATGGCCGAGTGGCTGAAGGCGCACGCTTGGAAAGCGTGTTTACTCGAAAGGGTAACGTGGGTTCGAATCCCACTCTCTCCGCCAGACTTTCAACTACTTAGCGAAGACGTGATCGCTGACGCGATCAGTTAACGCCAGTCCAGCGATCTTGGCATTAGCTTGGATCATGTCCCTGGTCGCCGCGCTGCCTTAGACGTTCATCGTTGTTGTGAGGAGGCGTGCCTCATCATCTGCTGCTGTAACCCTACCGCTGTGCTTACTAAATCAAGCCATGATCGGTAGCTGTGTCTCATCGTGTGCGTTCCCAACTTGCCGCCTCCCGCGTCTTTCGCTGCATCTTGGAACGTACGCCAGATGTTCGGGTAAGACCACGGCAGACGACCTAGCTTCACAGGTGAAGCGAACACCCAATCATCCTGTTGGGAGAACTGAGTGGTCTGCTTCCAGCGTTTCAGCACATCCAAATGCCGAGCGCGTTGAGATGCTTGCAGGGAAGAAGCGTTGCGACGAATCGCGAACATCCGCAGGTTTTTTTATCGAGAGAACCGCTGTACCACTGCTCTCCGCTAAAGGATTTCAGAAGCATCGTGGCGTTTGACTGATCACCGCCGGAGCGTCGATGAGTTAAAGGTGTTGGCCATGAATTAAGTCCTATTTGTTTAGATTCTGGAGCAACTTTTTGAGTCTCTGAATAGGCAAAGAAAATACGAGATAAATTTCTGTCAGGCGAATCGTGATCTTGGCTCTTTCTCTGCGACCCCACCGAGTGCGGCGTTGGGTCCGCTAACTGCACTGGCTTTCGTATTAATCATCGGCCGAGCCGAGCGATTTCAGTGTGGCAAGCAGATCGCGAGCTATATGGGACTGATGGGGGATGCATGATCTGCGTGAGCTAGGGGAGCTATAATCCATCAGCTCAAAAAATGGCGCTCGCCTGCGGCACGAAACTAGGTCCGTATGAAATTCTCGCTCCGCTAGGTGCGGGGGGTATGGGAGAGGTATATCGCGCCCACGACATTCGCCTCGGTCGCATAGTAGCCATCAAGGTTTTATCTTCCGAGTTCTCAAGTCATCCTGAACGGCGGAAGCGTCTGGAAAGGGAGGCCCGCACACTCT
>QIAK01000471.1:0-601 GCA_003225515.1 Acidobacteriota bacterium
GCCAGCCGTGGCGTCGATCTTGCGGACGACCTCCGCGAGAAAGTTGAACCGCTGCGCCGCGTCATTAACCGTAGCTAGGTCAGGCAGGCGTTGGGCGTCAGGCCGTAAATGTTCCAGATCGGAAATATCCGCTGACGCCTTACGCCCGCTGTTATAACGCTCGAAGCCTTTTTTAGTACAGGTGAAAATCCACTTGGACCGCGATCTGCGTCGCCACTGGCTGGCCGTTCAAAGTGCCGGGCCGGAATCGCCAGCGGTTCACCGCTTCAATCGCCTTCTCGTCTAAACCCATCCCGAGACTCTGCCCCACGTGGATGTCATAGGGATGCCCATCTTTTCCGACCACCACGAGCAGCAGCACACTTCCCTGCGCCTTGGCCTTTCGCGCTTCATCGGAAAAGCTTGGCTCGGGGTTGAAGATCACCTGCGGCACAGTCACGCCCTTTTTCCCCGCCGGATAAATTCCTGGCGGCCCGTCGCCGGCTCCCGGTCCAGTCGATCGCCCCACGCCATCGCAACATCCGGGACCGATTCCTCCGGGACCGCCGGGTCCGTTCGACAGCACAGAAAATTTGGAGAGCGTATCGCCGATCTGTCCGCC
>QIAK01000471.1:663-1319 GCA_003225515.1 Acidobacteriota bacterium
AGGATCCAGCGACGCCCTGGGAAGATCTCCGTGCGAAGCCGGAACGGGATCATGATTCCCTCCCCCTCCGCCATTGAATCCCGAGAAGACAATCGGAAGCTCGCGGAAATCCGGAATCCTCGGCGCCCGGCCGCGACCGCCACCGACAACATAACCGGTGAAGTAGACGAGCAGTGCCACGATAACCGCCTGCCCGATAATCGAGAAAACGAAAGTCTCGCGCCGCGTGCGGTAAAGGTCGCGGCGTTCGTCCGAGAAGAGAGAAAAAATATTCGGGCCTGGTCCGGGAGATGCAGCGGTCATGGCGCGCTCCTGCCGACGAGAAGTCGAAGGTCAGCCCAACGTGCCGTAAGACGCAGAGGAATTAAAAAAGGATTTCCGCACCGATAAAAAAGTTGCGCAAGTTGCGGCTGCTTGAAAAATTACTTGAACATGATTACTTGAACATGCCGCCAAAGAACCCTTTGACTTTGTGAAGGAAACCGCGCCTTTCCTGCTGGTCCTTCTGAGGCTTCCCGGTCTTCGCCTTTTTGTCGGGTAAGGGAGACTCAATCACGGGATCGAGATGAACCTGTCGCACCGGTGAATCTTCCATGCGCAAGTTTTGTGCTTCCTGTACGGGAGCCGGCAAGGCGCTGGCGGCGCGGTTTTTCGTA
>QIAK01000471.1:1361-3851 GCA_003225515.1 Acidobacteriota bacterium
TCCGGCCCGCTCGACAACCGAGTGCCCGCCGCGGTCAAAGAAGGCTTTTTCGCAGCTGCAACTGGAGTTTCACTTCCGCCCAGGCGCGCCCTCTCCGGCAATTCCGAGTCGGGCACATTCGGCGCAAACGCGGCCTGAGCGCGCATGAGGGGTGAAGGTGCAGGACATCCGCACTCGAGTGGAACCTCGGCATCCACCTTGTCGATCCGTCCCGAGTGAAACGTCGCCTGCTCCGACGGCTTGACCTGGTAAATCCTGTCTCCCATTAATTCAGAGACGATTGCCGATGACGTATTTCCTTTCAGCGCGCGCACGCAGGTGTTGCCGTGGGCATCGGCGCTGATGGCGTAGTGGAATTCTCCTGGCCCCGCAAACAGGATACGGAAGTCGGGAGTCAACACAGTGTCGGCCGATGCCCGCAAAGTATAGTGCGCTTCAATGGCGCCCATGCTCAGGCCCAGCATCAGGTCACGCCGGGTACGCGAGGGCGTAAACGAAACCGTCGTACCCGGGCATACCCGAACTTCGCCTCCACCTGAAACACGCAGCACCGCCGTCTCCGAACCGGCAGTCACTGCTGATCCTGACGCGAGCCGGCTACCTGCAAGCACCATAGCGCCCGACCCGCCTGTAACCGGCACCACCACTGGATCAGCACCCAACGTTAAGCTGGCGGCCGTTGGCACCTCAGACGGCTTCTTGCCAGCGCTGAGATCGCCAGCCGGCTTCAGGCGCACGAGCAGCCGATGGCCCGCGCCCTCCCATGAATAGCCATATGGCGCCGCAAGATCGAGAACGATGCGCGTTACCGGAGGCTTGCGCTGCAATTGGTCGACGCGAATCGCGAGGATATTTTCTTTTTGTACGGCGATGTGTTTTGGCGTAAGTCCCAGGCGCGAGTTCGGCAGGTCGATGACCAGCCGCGGCGGCAAATCCAGCGTTTGCACTTCAGGAATCACCGGCCCTCCGCTGGAAAGGATTTCAATCGCCGGCGCACCGTGCTCATGCACGATGCGAACGCTGGTAACCAGCGGGGGCGGACCAAAAGTCTGGGCCGTAAGTGCGGCAGCAAACAGCACTGTCATCAAGCACGCAGATGTGGGCGTACGTCGCAACAAAGAATCCCTCACTGGAGGCTTGAAGAAAACATATCACTTGCCGTGAAGAATCGGAAACGCCGAGTGTCGGGCATAGTGGCTCATTTTGAATTTCTGATGGCATCTTCGATGGCCGATGGCGCCGTCCTGAGCGGAGCCGTTCTTCAGGCGGAGTGAAGGATCTCAGGCCAAGACGCTGCGTGCCGAGGGAGATGCCTCGGCCCGCTCGCAAAAAACGCGGGGCTCGTCGGGATGACGCCTCGTGAGATTCACCTACCGAAGGCGCTACATGAGTTGCATCGGTTCCGCCATGCGTATAATCGAGATTACAGAAATTTCTAAGATTCGGGGTTCTCATGACTTCCACGAATGGCAATGGCAGCAATGGTTACACCGTCCCCCAGCCACGCGCAGAATGGCTGGCCAGCCGCAAACAGGAGAACAAGAGCGGCAACTTCTCCCAGATGCACTATGCGCGGCAGGGCGTGATCACGGAAGAAATGTCGTTCATCGCCCACAAAGAAAAGCTCACGCCTGAACTGGTGCGCGACGAAGTCGCCCGCGGACGAATGATTATTCCCGCCAACATTAATCATCCCGAGCTCGAACCCATGGCGATCGGCGTGGCGTCACTGTGTAAGATCAACGCCAACATCGGCAATTCAGCCGTCACTTCAGAAGTGAACGAGGAATTGAAGAAGCTGCACACGGCCGTCCATTACGGGGCTGACACCGTAATGGACCTCTCCACCGGCGGCAACATCCACGAAATTCGCGAAGCCATCCTGCGCCACTCACCCGTGCCCATCGGCACAGTGCCCATCTATGAAGCCATCGCACGTGTGAAGCGTGTGGAAGACATGAACGCGGAAGTCATGCTCGAAGTCATTGAAGAGCAGGCCGCGCAAGGCGTGGACTACATGACCATCCACGCCGGCGTGCTCATCCAATATCTTCCGTTGATTTCCAAGCGCATCACCGGAATCGTCAGCCGCGGCGGCGCCATTCTCGCCCAGTGGATGGCCTACAACCACAAACAAAATTTCCTCTACGAACGCTTCGACGACATCGTCAAGATTTTCAAAAAGTACGACGTCAGCTTTTCGTTGGGTGACGGCCTGCGCCCCGGCTGCGTCGCCGACGCCAGCGACGAAGCCCAGTTCGCCGAACTCAAAACTCTAGGCGAACTCACAAAGAAAGCCTGGGAGCACGATGTGCAGGTCATGATCGAAGGCCCCGGCCACGTCTCCATGGACAAGATCAAAGAGCAGGTCGAAAAAGAAGTCGAGCTCTGCTACGAAGCTCCGTTCTACACGCTGGGGCCGCTGGTCACCGATATCGCCCCCGGCTACGACCACATCACCAGCGCCATCGGCGCAGCTATGATCGGATG
>QIAK01000485.1:0-365 GCA_003225515.1 Acidobacteriota bacterium
CATGAGTGGAGTCCTGAAGAAAGTAGAATCAACGATTGTAAATGATGGAGAGAAAGTCCTAGCTCAGGCATACCGTGAGGGTTAGCCTTAGATGCTGGGTCAGTTTGATTCTATCTCGGATGAATCGTCCCGAACGCCCGCGTTTTCACCAGCGGGCGGAGGGATCTCGCGCATCACCCATGTCGCTCCGGGCTAGATCCCCATTCGACGCGCTCGCTTGCTCAGGGCAGGCTCATGAAAGAACTTTGACTGCGATTCGGATGCAGACTAGAATCGTCTCAATTCCCATGCCCCGCTACCACTACAACATCATGCTACGTCCGGAACCCGAGGGCGGCTATACCGCACTTGTGCCCGCATTGCCC
>QIAK01000485.1:378-4158 GCA_003225515.1 Acidobacteriota bacterium
GCTGCGTCACCTATGGCCGCACGATCGACGAGGCCCGCGAAATGGCCAAAGACGCCATCTCCGGCTACATCGCCAGCCTGCGCAAGCACAAAGATCCCATTCCGACCGATGACGGCACTCTGGTGGCCTCCTTGGATTTGGTATATTCGCGTTGAACGAACTTCGGCCGCCTTTTGGCAGGTCTGTTTCGAAAACGAAGTCTCGAGCAGTTCTGAAGCCGCTGTTCAATATAATCGTGGGAAATCGTTGATAATTCGGTGCGTTGTTCCAGTTTTCCACTTCTTCGCAATTGCTACTCTTACTGCTAGTTTTGTGGGTTTTGCAATTGATATAAGTGGACTAGATGCCGAAGCTACCCGCAATCAAACCACGCCAAGTAATCCGTTTCCTCGAACAAAACGGATTCGTCCTCGATCACACTTCGGGCAGCCACTTCATCTTCTACAATTCCAGCACACGTCGGCGGGCGGTCGTTCCAAGTCACAATCGTGACTTGCCGAAAGGCACCATCATGTCGCTGCTGCGGGAAGCTGGCTTCACTCGTGATTCCTTAATCGACTTCCTGGCAGGAAAGTAATGCCAAGAACTCCTGCGGTTGCTGCGGGCACCGCGCGGACCTACGCCGCCAACTGCTTCAAAATCTCTTTCCCCAGCTTCTGCGCTTCCCCAAAAAACTTCTGATACTCCAAAAACAGCCGGTTCAACTCCAAAGCCTTTTCCGTCGAAGGATGCTTGCGCAGAATCATATCCCGCACATGAACCGGGTTCGGCAAAGTCGCGTCTTCAGTCAATTCTTCCAGCGCAGTATTCGGATCGTAGTGATACATAAAACCTCGAGAGAGTGATTGAGTAATCGAGGAAGTGAGCAATTGAAAATTCGAAAATCGGCGAACCGTTTTCAATTCCTCAATTACCAAATTCCCCAATTACTCAATTCACATCATTTCCGTTCCCCACATATCATGCAAATGCACGATTCCCTGCAGCCTCCCAGCTCCATCCACCACCATCAGCGAGGTAATCTTCTTCTCCTCCATCACCGCCAGCGCAGTCGCCGCAAACTCGCCAGACGCGATCGTCTTCGGATCGCGCGTCATCGCCTCGCCCGCCGTCAGATCCATCACATCCTTCCCGCGCTTCTCCAACAGCCGGCGCAAATCTCCATCGCTGACGATGCCCACCAGCTTCTTGCCTTTCACTACCGCCGTCACTCCGAGTTTCTTGCGCGACATTTCGTAAATCACGTCCGGCATCTTCGTCGATGGCGTCACGCACGGAAGCGCCTCCCCCGAATGCATCAGCGACTCCACCCGAGCCAACCGCTTCCCCAGCTTCCCTCCCGGATGCAGGCCCGCAAAATCCTCTTCTTTAAATCCGCGCCTCTCACTCAGCGTAACCGCCAGCGCGTCGCCTAACGCCAGCATCGTAGTGGTAGAAGCGGTCGGCGCCAGCCCCAGCGAGCAAGCCTCCTCGGCAATCGAACAATCCAGCGCCACATCCGCCGCCGCCGCCAATGTAGAAACAGCATGTGTAGGTGAACCCTGTGTAGAGCGGGAACTCCTGCCCGCTGCCGTTGAATTTGACTTTGAATTTGTTTTTGACCTTGACTCTACCCACCCGCAAATCTCATCCCCAGTCATCGCAATCAATGGCACCCGCAACCGCTTGATTGTCGCCAGCAGCGCGAGTATCTCCTCGGTCTCACCTGAAGCCGAGAGCGCCAGCACCACATCCCCTCGCACCACCATCCCAAGATCCCCATGCAGCGCTTCCACCGGATGCAGATACAGCGCGGGAGTCCCCGTTGAACTCAGCGTCGCTGCAATCTTGCGCGCGATCAGCCCGCTCTTTCCCATCCCCGTAACCACCACCCGTCCGGCACAGCAGAACAGCAACTCCACAGCGCGTGCGAACGCCGCCGCCATCGGCCCGCCAATCCGGTCCGCCAGCGCGCGCAGCGCCTCGGCCTCAATGCGCACCACATTTTCGCCCGTATGTTTCATGCGTGAAAGCTAAGAAAGGAATCCAGCAAGTGGATGTTACCATCCACCGCGTCACAGAGATGCTGCGACCGTTTCAGAAATGATCTTCACCAGTCGGGACCTGCGCGGGCGTCGGCGCACTTCCCCCCAGCGCACCCAAACTGCGCGCCTGTATCAGGCGATCCCACGGCCCTGCCTGCCAGTTATCGCGCGCCTTCTCCGCCACCCTCCATGCCGGCAGCGATAGCATCAGGTGAAGCCCAATGGAATGCACATAGGGTCAGCCGCAGCCCAGCCACCGCAAGCGCCTCGCGCAACCCTGAGAGATCCGCCTCCGGCAATCGGTCCGGCGCTCCGGAATCATATTTCGCATTCACCACCTGCGCCAGATCAACTGCCGCATGTCGCGCCATCGCGAATGTCAGCTTCGCCTGCCCGGGATGCACTCCATCAACCCCGCTCAGAATCAGTGAAGTAACATCCAGCATCGTCGTCAGCGCCGCCAACCACGATTGATTGCTGTGCTGCGACCGAAAGAACGTAAGCACCGGATACGAAATCTGGCTCTCCAGCAACTCTCCCGCCCAGCGCTCCCAATCGCGCAGCACTTCATCCAGAACCGACTGGTCCATCCCCGGATCTTCCGATCGCCCGGCCAGCCGCAGCAACAACTCCGCAGCCGTAGGTGGCGATCCCGCCCGCGCATCCAGCATAGAAATTTGAATCTCCCGTCGCGAGAATGACGTGTACACCACAGGAATGTACCCAATCACCACTCCCAGAAACGCGAACCCCATCCCCGCTTCCATCACCGACAGCGCCCGCGCTCCGCCCGAAGTCGGCACAATGTCGCCGTATCCCAGCGTAAAAAATGTCTCCCCGCTGTGATAAACAATCTTGCCGAAGGTTAGCGGCTCTTTACTGAGCTGCTCGTGCCCTCCGATGCCGTACTGCACCAGCGCGAATCCAAAAATCAGTCCCAACGCCCAGAAGCCAAGCAGCAAGATCAATGACAAGGGCCCAAAATAGCCGAGAAAATTCTGCTGCCTCGAACTTGTCTTGATACGCCGCGCGAACCTGCGCCAGGGAATCCAAGTGCGCCGGTAGAACCACGCCGTCAGCTTGAAGTGCCGGGTAACCCGCCGTGGCAGCACCACAGTCTCAAAAGCATCCAGCAACACCACCCACACAATGGCGATTCCGCCCAATACTGCAACCACGCTGCCCTGAGAATTCATGATGAATGGTGCATCTAGATACGGTGGGAAGAGTATCAGATTCAAGCAGGACGGGTGAGGCGCAGTGCAGAGCAAGAGGATGAAGAGAGGGAAGAAGATGAAGACGGGATGAGAATAATGAAAAGACGAACGACCGATGAGGAGATGGCCGACGACCGATGGCGGACGACCGATGACGGGACGACCGACGACGAATGGCCAACAACCACGGACGGACGACCAACGACGAATGGCCGACGACCAAGGACGAAGGACCAATGACGAATGGCCGACGACGCCCTTTAAACCCTACTGCGGCTTAGCCGGCGCCGCAGTCTGCCCCGCGGCGGGCTTCGGCGCAGCAGTTATTGCCGGCTTCGCCTTCTTCTTCACCGCCGGTTTCTTAGGCGGCTCAGTATCATCCACAACAATCTTTTTGGGAGGCTCGGCCACAGCCTGCGCCGTCTTCAATTGTTCCCGCAGCCGTACGATCTCAGCTTCCTTGGCGGTCGACAACGTCTCGATCCGCTGCGCCAGTTGCTTGCGCGAATTCTCAAAACTGCTCAGATCGTTCGACAGCG